>NZ_JASATD010000029.1:0-49884 GCF_038440115.1 Ralstonia sp. OTU4908
ATCTCGCGCGTGGGCCGGGAGCGCTTAGCCGTTGCCTCAGCCATTCAGTGTATCGCTTGGATGTGGTTACTGTTCTGTTCGAGAATGCGGCGTACGTTCTTTCGAACTGGCGAGGTGATTTCGCATCGGCCTTTCGTATCGCTAACGCCGCCGTCTACGCGTCACGGGCTACATCGGATGACAAGTTCAGGCTGTTCCAGGCTAAGGCGGAGCAGTATTTACCTCCGCTGGTGTATCGGTGGCTGACGCTTCAGCGTTCATAGAGAGCAGACGTTTTGAAGCGAGGCTGAGCATGCTGGATCTTGCTGTAGTTCCAACACCTTTTGAAGATGAAGACTTGCTCGGCTTTCTCGCTAGGTGCGCAAGCTCCAACGCGCTTACCGTGGCGGAGCTTGTAAATGCGTTCCGATCAGCCTCCCAGACCGATATGCGTTCTTGGGTTCGCGAAGCGGGACATCCATTGATTTGGTGCAACCAATTCGACGAACTACTGCATCCGAGCACCCGCCCAGCACGGGCATGGAGCTACCGCAATCGTAAGTTTTGTCCCCATTGCATGATTGAGGCCGAATTCTGGCGAGCGAGTTGGTGTTTGGCGCTGGTGACCTGTTGCCCCCGGCATCGCATATGGCTTCAAGAGCATTGCGGCCGCTGCGGCGCCATGCTTAGCATCGAGGCACTGCGATGCTTCCGGTGTGACGTCTGCGGTAAATCGGTTGTGGGCGCTGACTCAGCCGTCCAGGGCGCAAGTCGGGAAGCGCTGTGGATCGCGCAGCAACTCGCCCTTCGGGTCGCTCGGTCAGGTGAGTGTAGCGATCACATTACCGGTGACTTGACGTTGTCCGAGTTCCACGAACTCGCTTTGAGAGTCGGCGTTCGCGGAACCATTGTCAACACCAACAAGCCCCTCAAATTGAAGGACGCCGGCGCGCTGACTGTTGCAATACCTATTGCACAGGGTGCCGGCAAGGCGCTGATGAGTTGGCCGTATGGGTTCGAGGGCATGCTCGATGCAATACGCGAGCAGCGACGCAAGGGTTACAGCTGGAAGATTCGCGAAGCCATGGGGCCGATCTACAAGGACATCTATCACTATCTCAAGGATCCACGCTTTGATTTCGTACGGACGGCTTTCGAGTCATACATCATCGACCATTGGGAAGCACCGCTGGCATGTCGGAATAGAAATATCGGGCTACAACTCGTTCGAAACCACACTTGGGCGCCCGTTCGCGAAGCGGCCAAGAGAAGTGGGGTAGCGCCAGCGCTGCTCAGGCGCATGGCAAAGGGGCGAGAAATACCCATGCGTGAGCAAACGCACAAAAGCGGTAGATGTTCTCGAATCGTGAATCTTGCGACGCTGCGCAACTATGTCGGTCGAGTGCAACAGGCGATGACCGTCGAGCAAACTGCGGCATGCCTCGGAATCAGTCGCAAGCGCATTCGGCAACTTCTTGAGGCTGGTTTGCTGGCTGTGCTCGGCGGCCCTCCCAGGGCGGGGCAACGATGGTGGATTGATCCGATATCCTTGGACCGATGTGCGCATTCTGGACGGCAAATGGCAACTGCGCCGAAAACCTCTGTCTCAGTGGCGCAGCTTGCGAAATGCAGCATCGCAAGTGCTGAGAGCTTCGTGTCGCTGATTGGTGCGATCCAGACAGGGGAGTTGTCCGTTTGGGTGCCGCCAGGTTCCAAGCAAGAAATGGGGAAATGGCGTCTCAGTAAGGACGACCTCGCGAAATGGCGACCAGTTGCGGAAACAGTTGGGGCCTCGAGGCTTTCAGTCAGCGATGTAGCTGTGCAGCTGGGGGTGAAGTCGGAGGTCGCCTACGCACTCGTACGAGCGGGGCTCTTGCCAGCCACCACTGATCGCGCTGGTCGGCGTGTAGCTCAATGGGTGGATGTTCCCGCGATGCATGAATTCCGTGAGCGATATATTCTGGGTACCGAGTTAGCAACCCTGGCAGGAACGAGCCCAAAGCAGGTGACCCAACGGTTGATGGCACGTGGTATTCAGCCTATCGCTGGTCCTCGCTCCGCGCGAACGTTCTGCCGGCAATATGTTTGGCAGCGGATGGCCGGCGTTCTCAACGCCGCAGCGATATCCCAGACCTAGGGCGAGGCGTCGGACGCAGACGTCGCGATGCGCCGGCGCCTCTCTGCGGATTTAACCGACCGACACACGTCTTTTCCGCAATTTTCTTGGGTGTATAGCATCAGCGAATATGGCCTCAATCCCTGTGATGCGCAGAGCAACGTTCGAGCGCGAAGATTTTGACGAGATGTGCCTGTTCACTGGCGCGCCGGTCAAGCGGACTAAGCAAGGAGAGCACGTCATCCCCCGCTGGTTGATCGACGACTACGAACTCAACTGCCGACGCATTGAAATGGGATGGCCGGGTAGCCTGGCAGACATCAAGCAGTTCCGTACACGAGCCGATCCCACTGCTAACGGCGTGTTTGGCGACCTGGAGAATCGCGTCAAGCTGGGGGAGACGTCGCTTGATCACGTGCATCTCTGGCAAAAAAAAATCTCCGTGGGTATGACGCTCTGCCACTGGCGCATGGCACGGAACAAGCACCATCCCCTGGCGCCAGGAGACTTTGATACGCGTCACCTGGTCTTCGCGCTCGAGGATTTCCGCAGCGACTTTAGGAAATTTTCCAACAGGCAGCCCGTACCTCGCAATGGATCGACACTGGTATTGCCAACTAGTGTCCCCGGCGGGTGGCTGGCGCACATGTTTGGGTCGGTGACCTCCTCGGGTGAGGTGCATGACACGCTGATGCCGTTCGGCATGATAGCCGTCACGCACCAGAATAAGCTCCTCGTTTCCGTGTTCTACGACCCGGAGCGCGAGTTCGAAAGCTCCCGCCTAGTGAAGGAGTGGAAAGAACTCAAGCTCGACGAGTGTTCGAGCGCCCCTAGGGTAGCAGCCGCCCTGGCTGTCACCTATTCAGAGTTTCTTTTCAAGGCGAGAGCCGAGGCCCTAGGCACAGAGGGGGAAGGGTTCGATGCCGTGCTCAAGGGCATCGGATACCAGCTTGGAGTGGACATTGACCCGACCACGAACAAGTACCAACCGCGCCGTACAGCCTAGGCAGCTTCGCCATGTAAGCGCTGTTGTAAATGCAGGGCACAAATGCGGCCTCAGCCGGCTGCTTACGCTCACGCTCAACATCCAGCCGTCGGTGAATTGCGATTGCTTTATGGTAGAGAGTCTGCTGTCACCGTCTTTACTTCTTAGCGCGCTGATTTACGGGGGGTATGCGCAGAATAAAGTCCGATGCTTCACTAAGCTTATGCTCGAGTTCAACTTTGTTCGAGCATCCTAGCTTCGGCGCGGTGACGTCATCCAATGCGCGTGCGGCGCTGTCGCCTACCTCGTCCAGAGCTACCCGGAGCTTAGGCGAGCCTCGATCCTATTGGCGATGCGCTCGTGTTCCGAGTCTACGTCGGAGGAGGGGAATCGGTTGGGCCTTCGCGGATGGGAGCGCTTTAGGCCTCGCACCGGCTGCATGTCGCACTGTGCAGTTCAATCGGCGAGCAGCAACGTGTTCAGCAGGTTCAGTTCGTTTGAGGCCATGAAGTATCGGTCGTCGAAAACCGTATCAAGCTTCAGGGGGTTCACGTTACCCACGGATGCTGCCCAAGGAAAGCTAGCGTAGCGAGGGATGGGCGGCATTACGGCGCTGGTTGCTGTGAGACCCAGGGCCAAGCCATTAAGCCAGAGATCGGGGTCAAGCACCTCAAAGGGCTGACCCTCCTGCGCTCGTTCGGTTGCCATGAACTGAACATAGCCCGCCGGGACCGATACCCATGTATTTGGCGACTTCAGATGCTTGAGCGTATTGAATTCGTTGGCTGCATCCTTCTTCTCTCGTTGCAATAGGCGTAGCAGATTGGCCGCAGGTTGCCGGAGGTTGGCTGGAAACTCGCGGTCCTCGTCGATAGAAATCAGCTGTGCAATAACGCGGCGAGCCACCTGCGTTACCTCGGTGGTGTGCCCCTCGAAGCTGAAAACTTCCAGCTTGTCGAAATCGCCCCAGCTCTCCAAGAATGCGGGCCCCGACACGTAGATATGGTCCGGCAATGTAAGCCCCTCGGGCGCGTACACAAGCAGAGGTCTAATACCGGATGCCACACTCTCATGCAGATCACTTGCATCTTGATGGCGAACCATCGTGCGTTGATCCTTATCCTTGCGTGCCGATGCTTGCAGCTTGGTATGTGAGAACAACTCTATGATGTTTGCTTGGGCGTTTTTGACCAGCCGAATTCTCTCCTCGTCTGCTAGACGACGGTAAATTACTTCCGCCTCTCTCACAAACTGTGTCACGTTCTGCGACATCAGGCTGATCAACTCCTCAAGACCAACGGCGCCTACCGGAACAAGGGCCAGCGCCTGGCGTAGGCCCGCATCACCCGTAATGCGAGTGAGCACGGTCGCGCGGAGCATGATCAAGAGAGTCATGAGGTCAATTGACTGCCGCAGCCACTGCTTGGGATCGCGCTCCTCATCCGAGAGGAGGAAGTCATCGACCACCATAACCAGCCGGCGCTCAATCGTGTCGCCGGAGACCATCTCACCGCTAGCGTTCTGGTAGTAGCCGCGCCCTCGATAGATCAGCTGCGCTATCTCCATTAACGCTGCTTCGACGTTGAAGCGGGGAACTGCTGCGATGATCCAGTCCGTTTTCGGGAACGATACCCCGCGAGCCCCAGAAGAAGTCATCAGAAAGACTTTCACGGAGTCTCGCACCTTCGGCTCGATGAGTTTCTTACGCAGCGAACCGGGCACAGATGCGTCAAGGACCTGCACGGATTTCTTGCTGAGACCGGGTTCCGTTGCAAGTACGTTGCGCAGTTCACCTAGAAAATTCTTGTCTTGGGCAAAGTAGATAACCTGCTCTGCGCCACTTTGTAGCGCAGTAAGCACCTCATCTCTCGCCCCTGACAGCACAGCGTCGCCTGATACGCGTCGAATTGCCTGGCGGGCCGTCTCAAGTTCCCCAGTTGGTTTGGGTTCCGGTCTGATTTGCGTCAGGTTAATCTTGTATTCGACGTTGAGCTTGCTTGCGGGAAAGCTATTCGTCATCACGTGGAACACGCGCTTTCGGCCACTGCCAATGCGAATATCCGACACATGTACAGCGAATGAGCGCCTTCCGATCGACTTGGATACCAGCACTTTGTCCGGTGTCCGTGGGCCCGCGTTCAAGTAGCGGTCCAACACAATATGATTGCCCAGCGATGCGTCTGAAGCGATCAGCGTGACCGTGAATGGGCTGGGCTCATCCTCAAAGCAGGTCACGAACTCATTGCTGAGCCAGTTTGCGACGGCGTGCACGAATGGCCCTCCGGCGCCGTCACCTGCAAGCTCGTCGACCATCACAACAATGTTTGAGATCCGCTGAGCAAACTCCTTGCGCTCCCGAATACCTGCGGGGTCGGCAGCTGACTTCTTGAAGAGTTTGGACAGCGCGTCCATCGTCGTTTTGCCGCCGCTTTTTTCCCGAAAGCCTTGTAGCGCGGCAGTCATCACGACGCGATTGACTTCGGGGTTCAGGTTCAGCAGTTCTTGTGTCGTCATGGCCATGCCAGCCAGCACCCCAACAAGGGAACGCTCTTCCACGATATCTTCGTTCTCAGATATCGTGGTTTTGGCAATCCGTGAGCCTGCGTGGGCGGCCTCGATTTCTTGTTCTTGCTCTGGACTAATCACCAACACCGAGCCATCTGGCTTACGCAAGTTCGGAACGCCGTCCGCAACCACCGCGCCGTCGATGTGCCGTCGCGTTGCACGCCCTGCTTTGACTTCACTTAGATGCCATCGCGGTGCAGAGGCAATTAGCTGGGCATTTGTCGTGACGGTCAGGATGCCCGTCTGCTCGCCATCTTTGCGGGCCAGACTTTCGGTTACGTCTCGGTTGATGATGACCCGGGGACTCACATACAGGAAGAGATATCCGTCCGTCTTCTTCTCCAGATAGCGACGGACAGCTGTGGTCTTGCCGATCCCGGGATTTCCTTCTAACGCAATGACATTGACTCTCCCCGGGGCTGAGCACTGCATTCCGGCAACAACTGCTGCTGCATGCATGTCGCGCAGAGAGACCTTTCCTGTTGCGGTGATGCGCTCGCTGATGAGCTTGCCAATAGCGGCCGACGCAGGTTGGCCAAAGTAGCCTGTCAGTTCATCGGTGTCGTCCACCATAGCATGCGCCGCCGCAAGATCGAACTCATCCGCAGGATTTGCGAATGATGGGATCTCCTCTTCAAAGTGAAAGTTGTAGTCTTCCCCGGGGGCTGGCATTTTGCGGAGTGATTTCAAACCGCGCTTGAGGTCCGTAGGAAGGCGACGCAAGATGTTTGTGAATACGCTTTCGATCTGCGTAGTTAGCCCCTCCTCGTCGCCGTCGGGGAGCTTGCGCGTGTCACGGTAGGCGGCTCCCATTTGCTCCATCAACCGTCGACGCGGATCCTCCAACGTGTCGGCAGTGAAGCGAGCAGCCAGGCTTTCCAAGCCATTCGGGGTGATGGCTAAGGCTCGGACGTTACACGGTTTCGTCATCACGCCGTCTCGTCTCAACCATGTGGCGGAACTCTCTGCATAGGAGCAAGCCTGACAGAGCTTGTAGAACGGTTTGTTCCCACTGGTAAGGGCGCCAAGGTGGTTCCGAATGTCTTCGGAAAGGTTGAATGCCTCGCGATCGACTTCTGCGTTGATACGAGCAAACACACTACGGTTGTCGATCAGACGCCGGTGACGCAGCAACTCATCGAGGTGGGCCTCTTGGTCGCGATAGTCTGCAATTTCTCGCGGCATGTCGAATGAGTATTCCTGTACTAGGAGGTAGTCCTCCTTGTGATCACCAGAAAGCCACAGGATGAAATCCGCATTCGCCGCTTGGCCTTTGGCTGACAAACTGACATCGACGATGCCTTGCATCCCGAATTCCTTGTGGAACGCATTTCGGTCGCTTTCCAGCCGTAGATCCAACTCCTTGGACTCGCCAGGCAGCATCAGAGGGCACCACAACGCGCGAAGCCTTAGCTTGCCGGCGCTCAGTGGTTTGCCGATAGCGCGCAGATACTCTCGTGTGGCCGTATAGCCGACGCCGAAGGCGGTCAGCGCCATGTGTTCAATTGCGGCCTTGATTTGATCGCGGACTGTTTCATCGAGAATGCCAAGCTTTTGACTAAGGGTCTTGGACACCTCCAAGAGGCGCTGGTCACGCCACTCTGCAAGCGTCGGATGCTCGGGGGTAAGTAGTTTCCACTCGACCAAGCATGCGAGTACGCCGCGTTTGACAAGCACCTCATAGGCTTGACCCCAAAGCTCAGCCTGCTTCTGGAATGGCAATTCACTCATTCTCCAGTGCCTCCTTGTGAAGCACCTTGGTTACATGGGCGAGGAGAGCCGGCATCGAGAGAAGGACAGTACGGCCGCCCCGGCGCGAGATCACCTCTATCTCGCCGGCAGCAGCGGTCGTTGTGGGCGTTGCCCAGTCAAAAGGGTCTAGGACTGGCAGAAGACGATTTCGATCTGAGGGCTTTTCACTTTCCATGAAGTGGATTGCGCGCAGTACGCTGACTAGCGACTCTCGAGTTGGCGCTGCTGCCCCCGTGCCGAGGATGTTGGCTCGAGTGGCTTCCCTCAAGTTGAAGTCGCTGACTCGATGGTCGACGTCAAAGAAGTACGTGCAGAAGCCCGATTGCGGACGCCCTTCGTCACCAACGGCATGCAGTGTGGCAAAGGTGTAGATGGGTACGAGGCTACGTAGGACGTCTAACGCATCGTCGAGATACATCTGCTGGTGGGCGTCATACCGCAGCACCTCGAAACCGCTCTCGACTGACTGACGCTTGCGCAGCCGGGTAGCCGGAAAGACATCCCGGCGCAGGGGATACAGATGCACATCAGGAAATCGCGTTGCCGCGTCATCGAGAAACTGGAGGGTTCCATGTGGCGCGTGGCGCTCTGCAGCTCGGCCGATATGGCGGTTACCAAAATGATGCGAGAGCATCATGATGTGCGTGTAGCCTGCTGCTCGCAGACGACCAATTTCCTCAAGAATGAGGTGCGGGACGCGGAAGTCTCCACGACTCTCTACTATTCGAGAGAGCATGCGATCGACACGAATCTCTGTCGCATCCTCCGTGCTATCCGCGGTATAAGCCCTGCTAACAAAGAGGTAACCGTCTGACTCCGGAAAGGCAGGATGAATATCGCATGGTCGCGTGACGTAGGTGAGCACCGCGACCTTCGACAAGCTACCTTCTCTTTGAAACCGAATCGGCTGCCCACCCAGGAGTGCCGCTAGCGCTCCACGATTCCTCCAGCGAAGCGTATCCCCCACATCATTGCGAGTGGTCAGGCCTTGAAGTTTAACGGGCAACTCACGTGTTAGAGCTTTCTCAATGGCCTGACTTACGGCGTAGATAGCCGTGTTCCCATCGCGAGCGTCAGCCTCTCGATCTGTAAGCTTTCCGTCTGGCTGCAAACGCACTAGAGTCATGGTGAGCCTTGGTGCGAGGGCTTTCACGCGTCGCACTAGTTCCCACAGTGTTATGTATGTGAGGAGGCTGAGTGCCGTCACCATGGTGGTCCGGTACTGCTCCGACCGCGCCTTCTCATCATCCTTAACGCGTCTAAGGGCGAGAAGCCGTAGGTCGTATTCCACTTCCACGCCACGACCGGCATCCAATGCATCCGACTTTGGCGCAACGGGATGCCAGGACGACTCCGACTTCAGCCATGCGTAGGGAACCAAACGGACGGGCAATACCGGCGTCTCGAGGTTTTTGCTCATGGCGATCTCGAGCGATTCGCCGGCGAGAGCAAGGGATCGCTCTTGAAGTTGCGTATCGACCGAGATGGAGGCAACACTGCCAGGCCAGGACTTGTCGCTGACGCGAATGTGGCTAAACCATGCAATGGCATCGGAGCCTGTGTCAGGTTTGACGAAAACATCCTCGTTAGACGAGGCCATCCCTCTGACCACGTTCCAGTCCACGACTTCCTTGTGAACAGATACCATGAGCCTCTCGGTTGACCGTTTGGCTGCGGTCACCAGCGAGGTGGACTTGGACTTCAGAATGTGGATAAGCTCGCGTGCTAGGTCATCTACGACGTGCTGACGAGCTGCCAGGGTGTCATGTAGCCGTTGCAGTGTGCCAACGGGATCCGCTTTTGCGGCTTGGGCAATTGCCACCGCTTCTTCGTAGACGCTACCCGCTGAGTCAGTCGAGATAGATGCGGGAATGACCAGCGACAGGAAGACCAGTTCGGCTAGTGGTCGCCGTATGTTGCTATCAGCATTTGGTGTTTCCAGTAGTCGTCCACAAATGCGGTCCAACCTAGCGGCAAACGCTGATTTGCCAGTCATTGGGGTGGCGCCGTTCACCCGAAAGCGATAGGACACTTCCCGCAGCATTGGCTGATTCTGGGCTGGGTCAACGCGTCGCTCAAACAGTTGAGCTGACGCTTCACTCCATACGGGCAAGCAGCCGTAGAACAGAGCTTTACGCAACTGTTCGGCAAGTTCTGTATTGTTGGCTACACCGTAGACCGCCCCGACATCGAGAGTCAGCGACTCCCCGTCATGGCCGGCAAAGGCTTCGAAGCATTCGCGAACACGCCGAACATAGCTTTTGAAGCCATCCTTCACACTTTGCGCCGCGACGGCTTCCATGAGCCGCATGCACACTTGCATCCGCACGCGCGCCATCGCTTCGTCTTCCAGGAACTCGAGAAAACGACGAACCTGACTGCCTGCACGAGTGTTCTGGGTTCGGATGCACGAGATGATTTCCTCGATGTCATCAGGATCTTCGTCATCGAGCTGCAACTTGCGCGCAATGCCTGACAAAATGAGTTCCAGCCAGTCACGACCATCTATGGTCTCGATGGCGGAGAGGACTCGGCCAATGTCTTGAGTCCGCTCAGCCGTGGAGCGTCCTGGGTCAGCAAATTGGACTGGCACCATGGATGCCTTCAGCGGCGGCTCCTGCAGCGTCACGTCAACCGTCGCTGCCATTGCCTTCAATGCGGCATCCAGCGAGTTTGCGCTAAGGCTCGCGAGATCAAAGGTAGTCAGCGCGTTATCAAGGTCGGCTGCAATAGAAGCGCGCAGGCTATTGATGGCTTTTGCTGTTGCGGCCTCAGAGCCGTGCACAATACGCCCCCCCATTTTGGCGGTGGTGCCAAATGGTGGAATGTCGACGTCGCGTAGAAAACCGCTGCCCTCGGTTGGTGAAAATGTCCGTTCAAAATCGTGGTGTCGGAGCAGCCGTTCGAGCACGCCTCGAGTGTTCAAACGTAGCTTGGCATCTTCCGTGGATATGAATGGTAGGTCCCCGGGGGGAGCAACGTTAGTTACATTAATAGATTGGGAGAGCAATTCCGCCAACCGTGCAAGGTTAACGGATGGGGCTTGGTCGCGCGCAGAAACGCGCGAACCACCCCGCAGGCGGGATGTTGTCATGGGTCAGCTCCTTTCATGGCAGGAAGAGCCACTTCACCCCGCAAACGGACCAAGTTCAGTGGGGTGGGTTTCGAATTTGAGTGCCCTAGTCTAGACATACTTTTTCCGCTGGCGCGAGTACCATCTAGTTATCCACAAAAATAGTGCCAAAAATGGCCTATAAGGGGGTGGCATGGCGGCCGAAGAAGAGCTTGAGAAACTCAAGTCCTGGACTTGCCCGGAGGTTTGTCACTATCTTGCGATGAAGGTGCGTAAGCATCGCCAGGCAGCCAAAATCTCGCAGGCGGAGTTTGCACAGCAGGCTGGTATTCCACTCAGGACCTATAAGAGGTTCGAGGCCCACGGCCGAGCAAACCTGGAAACGTTCATCGAGGTTCTGCGAGCGATGGAGCGTACCCACTACTTATTCATGCTATTTCCGTCCGGCCAACGTGCAACGCCAGTACCCTCTATCGAGGAAAAACTGAAAACTTTGGCTGATCGGGCTCATTTGTCCGATACGGTAAAAAATTAATGAAGCTGATGCGTCGTCCACCAAGATGCCTCGAGTTCGCGTCCTTGGCGGCTCGTGAACGACAAACACAGCTGAGGTGGTTTCGCCGAAAGACAGCTTTTGGTGAAGAGCCGACGCTAGCTTCGTCGAGCTGATTGGCAGGCAATTGGCCATAGCCTAGCAGGCGTCCAACGCAATGCACTACAAAGAGCCTGTGAAAATCGAAAAGTCTCAAGCAAATTTGCTTTTCTTCTCTGAAAACCCAGAGGATGTAGCGAGTGCGTGCTTGAGCACTGTCTTCTTCGAGGATGACTGGGAATGGGTGCTGAAGCGACTCAGTGGAATAGCCTTCAATCCGAGAGAGGTGTCATCGCTGCGGTTGCTCGCGGTGACGTGCATGGGACACCTCGTGCGTGAAAATAAAACGGTTGATGTAGACGTTGTCGAGAATCTTCTGCGACTTCTTTCATCGGATCCCGTCGTGGCAGGTGTTACATCGGATGCACTGGACGATTTAGTGATCTTCCGGCGCCGGTGACGCCGTCTCGGTTGAGAAAGAGGGATGTAGTTTAGGTGCGCGCCAAGAATTGAAATCGGTTTTGGAGCGCGATATCGCAGGGCGAGATCGTAGAGGCTCGAGGCGTATTGATACCAACTCGCAATGGGTTTGCGAAACATGCTTACAGAAGATCAGTACAACTTCATTGCAGGTGGCTGCGAGGGCATGGAGCTTGACGCCATCTGGGATTACTTCTCGGTGCCGTTCGGCTCAAAGTTTATGCCGCACCAACTGGACTCTTTCGAGAGCCGAAGAGAGGGGTTTCTTTGGGTTGTTGGGCGGCTCTTGAACGAAGGGCAGATCGTTCTCGTCGATCAGCGTACGCGCTCACCGCTGCCCCGCGATTCGGGATCTCAGGTTGCACTTCTCCGGCGCTCTTTTCCGAAGGAAGATGCCGCGATGGACGGAGGCTTGTGGCTTCTCTCGACGAGCTGCCCCGGAGGTGCTGCGTGGAAAGCAAAACGATGAACGCTGTCGCCTCGGTGCGCGTCAAGATAAGAGCGGTGTTGGCGAAAGCTCTCGAAAATCGTCCTGGCTTCTCGCCCTGATCAAGCCGGCCGGGCGCACCAAACCTGAGCTGCATGCAAGGCGCCGCCGGTGCCATGGACTCTGGGCCGCGCTGCAGCGCCCTGGGCACTGGCGCGCTGGGCGGTACGTCCCAAACCGGTGCACCCCGCACCAACTCCAAGCGCCCAATCCCCCGCACCCCCAGCCCACGGCTCACCCAAGGGCACAGCCCAGGCAACCAACCCCCCGCAATACCGCGCAACATGCAGCTCTATGCTGCATGGCACAAAACTCGCATAAGCCGTGGGCGACCGGTCAGACCACGACCGTGTCTTTCTTCAATCCCGGCCCATGCACAGCATTCCATCCTCCGTCGCGCAAGCACTCCAGCAACGCATCCTGAGTGGCGAGTACCTCAGTGGCAGCCGCCTGCCGCCGCAGCGTGAGCTGGCGGAAACGCTGGGCGTGAGCCGCGCGTCGTTGCGCGAGGCGCTGACGGTGCTCGAAACGCTGGGCCTGGTGGACATCCTCCCCAGCCGTGGCGTGGTGGTGCGCGGCCAGAAGTTTGGCGCAGAAGGGGCGAACGCCGAGCGCATGCACCGGCCGTTTGCCACGCCGGCGCTGGGCACGCTGTCGCCACGTCAGTTGATTGAGCTGCGTCTGGTGCTGGAGCCCGGCTGGACGGCGCTGGCCGCCGCACGCATGCATGCCGCTGGCCTGCGCCATCTGCAATGGCTGCAGCAGCAGTTGGCCCATGCGCTGGAGCGCAATGATTTGCTGAGCGCGGCAGAGGCGGATCTGCATTTTCACCTGCTGCTCGCGCAGTTGTCCGGCAACCCGGGGTTGATGGCGATGGCCGGCCAGTTGGAACACGCCATCGGCCACAGCCTGCGCCTGCCCTTTGCCCGCAACGGCGCAGACGACCACCCCGCGCACGAGCACAACGCCATCGTGCAGGCCATTGCCGCGGGCGATGTCGCCGCCAGCGCGGAGGCCATGCGCGCGCATCTGCTGTCGGCCGCGCGCCGCAGCGGCATCGACTTGACTGCGCCGCCCGCCACGCCCGAACCCATGCAGCACGAACCGGCTTCCTTTCGCCTCGCCTCGATTTCCTGATCCTGAATTTCCTGAAGGAGTTTTTGAATGACCCGCATCACTGCCCGCCACGCTGCGCGCCATACATCGCGTCGCTTCTTCTTCCACGCCGTCATGGCGGCCAGCGCTGTTGCGGCCTTGTTGCCTGGTCGCCCAGCCCATGCCGATGCGCTGGCCAACATCCAGAAAGCCGGCGTGATCCGCGTGGCCATCCCGAACGACTTCCCGCCGTTCGGCTCGCTGGGGCCAGACCTCAAGCTGCAGGGCTATGACATCGACATGGCCAACCTCGTCGCCAAGGAACTCGGCGTCAAGGCCGAGCTGGTGCCCGTCACCAGCACCAACCGCATTCCGTTCCTGACCACGGGCAAGGTGGATGTCGTCATCTCCAGCCTCGGTAAGAACGCCGAGCGCGCCAAGGTGATCGACTTCACGCAGGCGTATGCGCCGTTTCCCAAGAGCGTGTACGGCCCGAAGGATGTGTCGATCAAGGCGCCGGCAGATCTGGCCGGCAAGACGATCGGCGTCACGCGCGGCTCGACTGAAGATCTGGCGCTCTCGGCCGTGGCGCCGGCGTCGGCCACCATCAAGCGCTATGAAGACAACAACGCCACCGCGCAGAGCTACCTGATCGGCCAGGTGCAGTTGGTGACGGTGGGCAACATCGTCGCCAACGCGGTGAACGAGCGCACGAAGCTGCGCCAGCTCGACCTGAAGTTCCCCGTGGAAGACACGCCTTGCTACGTGGGTGTGGCCAAGGGCGAGCCGGCGCTGCTGGACAAAGTGAACACCGTCATCACCAAGCTGAAGACGGATGGCCGCCTGAACGATCTGTCGCAGCGCTGGATCAAGATGCCGCTGCCCGCCAAGCTGTAAGAACCTGCTCACGATCCTACTGCGCGACCCGATCTTGACACTGCGATGCTCGCCGTACCCACGTACGGCTGCGCTTCTCGCGCCAACCTCGGGCCGCTCGCTACGGATCGTGAACAGGTTCTACGCACGTTCGCAACGCAAGTCCGCCGGACCTCTTCATGGCTTATCAATTCGACTTTGGTGCTGTCTTCAGTTACAGCGGCCAGCTCGCGCAGGGCGCGGCATTCACGCTCGCGCTCACGGCGGCGGGCGCGGTGCTCGGTGGCGCCATCGGCATTGCCGGGGGTGTGTGCCGCGCCTGGCGCATCGCCCCGTTCAATGCGTTGTTCAAGGTGTATGTGGAGGGCATCCGCAACACGCCGTTCCTCGTGCAGTTGATGTTCGTGTTCTTCGGCTTGCCCTCGCTGGGCGTGCAGATCAACGAATGGCAGGCGGCGTTGCTCACGGCGGTGGTCAACCTGGGCGCGTACATCACAGAGATCGTGCGTGCCGGCATTCAAGAAACACCGCGCGGCCAGCTGGAAGCCGCCAACGCGCTGGCAATGAGCCGCTGGGCCATCTTCCGGCACGTGGTGCTGCGGCCCGCGCTGCAGAAAGTGTGGCCGGCGCTCAGCAGCCAGATCGTGATTGTGATGCTGGGCACGTCGGTCGTCTCGCAGATTGCCGCGCAGGATCTGACCTTTGCCGCCAACTTCATCCAGTCGCGCAACTTCCGCGCGTTTGAAACCTACCTGGTGGTGACGGCGCTGTACTTTGCGCTGGCGCTGTTGCTGCGTCAGTTGCTCGCCTGGATCGGGCAGCGCTTTGTCGTGGGGCGCCGCGCGCCTGCGGTGTCCGCTGCACCGCTTGCTGCCACCGCCAACGCAGCCGCCTCCATTGGAGACGCCGCATGATTGCCGACATCCCTCTGTTGCCCATTCTCCTCAAGCTGGGGGAGGGGCTGCTTGCCACGCTCATGCTGTCGCTCATGGCCTTTGCGCTGGGCGGCACGACCGGCCTGGTGGTGCTGTTTGCCCGCGTGGGGCGCAACGCCACGCTGCGGCGCGTGAGCAAGGCGTACATCCAGCTCTTTCAGAACACGCCGCTGCTCATGCAGATGTTCATCGTGTTCTTTGGTGCGTCCATGGCGGGGTTTGAGATGTCGCCGTGGACGGCCGCCGCCATCGGCCTGACGCTGTACACCAGCGCCTATCTGGCCGAGGTGTGGCGCGGCTGTGTCGAGGCGATTCCGCGCGGGCAGTGGGAAGCATCTTCCAGCCTGGCGATGGGCTACTTCCAGCAGATGCGGCACGTGGTGCTGCCGCAGGCGGTGCGCCTGTCGATTGCGCCCACGGTCGGGTTCTCCGTGCAGATCGTCAAGGGCACGGCGGTGGCGTCCATCATCGGGTTTGAAGATCTGTCCAAGCTGGGTTCGGTGCTGGCCAATGCCACCTTCCAGCCATTCCTTATCTACGGGCTGGTGGCCATTGGGTATTTCGCGCTGTGCTGGCCGCTGTCTCTTTACGCCTCTCATCTGGAAAAGAAGCTCCATGCCGCTCGTTGATCTTTGCGCCGTACACAAGCATTACGGCAACAACCACGTTCTCAAGGGCGTCGACCTGCGCGTGGAGGCCGGCCAGGTGGTCGCCATCATTGGGCGCAGCGGCTCGGGCAAGAGCACGCTGCTGCGGTCCATCAACGGGCTGGAAGCGATTGACGACGGCCAGATCGTCGTGGACAACGCGGTGCTCCAGGGCTCGCAGGCCACGCCCGCGCGGTTGCGCGCGCTGCGTTTGAACGTGGGCATGGTGTTCCAGCAGTTCAACTTGTTTCCGCACCTTACAGCCGGCCAGAACGTGGCGCTGTCGCCCGTGGTGGTCAAGGGCATGAAGAAGGCCGATGCTAACGACCTCGCGCGCCAGATGCTCGTCAAGGTTGGCCTGGCCGATAAGTTCGATGCGTACCCGGATCAGCTCAGCGGCGGCCAGCAGCAGCGCGTGGCCATTGCCCGCGCGCTCGCCATGCAGCCGAAGGTGCTGCTGTGCGACGAGATCACCTCCGCGCTCGATCCGGAACTGGTGAACGAGGTGCTGGCCGTGGTGAAGCGGCTCGCCGCCGAAGGCATGACGCTGATCATGGTCACGCACGAGATGCGCTTCGCGCGTGACGTGGGCGATCAGCTCGTCTTCATGCACCAGGGGCTGATCCATGAAAGCGGGCCGGCCAAAGAGGTGTTTGCCAGCCCGAAGACGGCGGAGCTGGCGGCGTTCATTGGCGCGGTGCAGTGAGGCGCAGGGCATAGGCAGGCATCCGGGCGGCCTCGCCTCTGCCATAATTCGCGCACTCCCCTGCAACGCATTCGCGTCTTCCCATGGTTGCCCGCCCCCATCTGCACTGGTTCCGCATGCTGCTCGCATGGCGCGGATCGGTGCTCCCGCAGCTTCTGCCGCGCCTGTTCCTGATCTTTTTCGTGTCGTTGGTGGCCATCGCGGTGCATGAGCACCTGCTGCCCGTCTCCGTCAACCTGAGCACGACGCCGTTCTCGCTCGTCGGCATTGCGCTGGCGGTGTTCCTGGGCTTTCGCAACAACGCCAGCTACGACCGCTACTGGGAAGCCCGCAAGCTCTGGGGCCAGTTGCTCAACACGGCGCGTTCGCTCACGCGCCAGGCGCTGACGTTGCCGCGCGGTGATGGCCTGCATGACACCAGCGGTCCCGCAGCCGATGCCGACGTCCGCGAGTTCGCACAGGTGCTGGGCGCGCTGCCGCACGCGCTGCGCCACCAGTTGCGCCACACCGATGCACGGGCAGACCTTGCCGCCCGGCTGCCCGCAGCGTTGCTCGAACGCGTGATGGCCGCGCGCTACCGTCCCATCGCCATCGTGCAGTGGCTGGGTGAATGGGTGCAGCGTCGCGCGCAAGCCGGCACCGTTGATGGGTATGCCGCCCTGGCGTTCGACCGCAACCTCAACGAGTTGTCGAACAGCATCGGCGGGTGCGAGCGCATTGCGGGCACGCCGCTGCCGTTTGCTTACTCGGTCATGATCCACCGCACGGTGTACTTCTTCTGCGCGGCACTGCCGTTTGGGCTGGTGGAAAGCATCGGTAGTTTCACGCCCGTGTTTGCGGTGTTCGTGGCGTACACCTTCATGGCGCACGAGGCCATCGCCTCGCAGCTCGAAGACCCGTTCGGCACGGAAGACAACGACCTCGCGCTCAACGCGCTGTCCAACACGATTGAAGATGCGGTGCTCGACATCCTTGGCGAGCCGAGCCCGCCGCCGCGTGCGGGCGTGCGGCGTGGGGTGATCTTCGATTGATGCCGCGGTTGCGGCGCAGCGCTTAAAGGGCCATCGCCAGCGGCTGCGCCCACCGCTCCAGCGGGGCGGTGCTGCCGTGCACCGAACCGCTGACCGAATCTGCGCTGCCCGCCAGCAGGGCAGCCAGCTCCACCCCGAACAGGCTTGCGCACGTTTCATTCAGCGTGCGCGCGTTGCGGAGGCCGGCCCGCCGGGCCAGCGCGTGCAGCGCTTCGGCTTCGGGCTCGTCATTGCCGCACGTGTGCGCCAGCCGGTACAGCGCCCAGGCGGCGCGTTGCTCGCGCACCAGCGCATGCAGTGCTTCCCCTTCCGCAAACAGACGCGCACGCACCTGGCGCGGGCAGGCCTGCCAGCAATGGCTCAGCATCGCGGCGTTCCACGCCTGCACGGGGTGTTCGAACACCAGCGTGGCGAATGCGCGCGCCCAGGGCTTGTCATGCTGGATGGCGGCCATGCGCGGGCAGCCGGCGTCGGGCACGGCGTTGAACGTGATGGCGCACGGCTGCCACAGGGTGCCCGGAATCTCGCAACCGAAATGCGCGAAGGCGGGCACCACGAACGGATTGCCCGGGCGCACTTCGCGCCGGCCGTTGGCATCGCGCAGGCATACGGTGCCCTGCTCGGACTGCACGCGCACCGCAAACGGAAAGCGTAGGCGCGAGAGACGGACGTGGGCGCGGCTGATGAGTGGCATGGCTGACCGATAAGGCGGCGGATGAAGCGCGACTGTTGCAGGATTCTATGTCTGTGCGCAACAGGGGCAATGTCGCCCGGGTGACAGAGTCGGGCGCGGCGCTTACAGCTCCGACAGGCCGAAGAGCCGCAGCCGCTCGAGGTCGGTCACGCGAATGGTCTGGTATGACAGCGCGATCATTCCGCCTTCGGCCAGCCGTTGCAGCGCGCGGTTCACGCGCTGGCGCGACAGCCCCGTCAGCAGCCCGATCTCTTCTTGCGACAGCTCCAGCACGGTGCTCGTGCGCGGGTACAGGGCAGGGTGGAACAGCTGCGCAATCGCTTGCGCCACGCGCGCATCGGCGCTCAGCAGGCGATCGTTCTGCACGGTGGCAATGAACTGACCCATGCGTTCGTTGAGCTGGCGCACCACAAAGCTGGCAAACGGCAAGCTCTGCGCGAGCAGCGTATTGAACACGGGTTCGGGCACCAGCAGCACGTGCGAGGCGCGAATGGCGATCACGTCGTAGCGGCGGTCTTCGCGCTTGATGACGCTGCCCTCGCCGCACCAGCCGCCCGCAGGTACGCCGGAGAACGTGCAGCCGCGCCCGTCGGAGGTGTACACGGCCAGCTTGATGAGGCCGGTGTCCACACCGATCCAGTAGCGGGACGGCTCGCCGCGCCGGGCAATGAAGGCGCCGGGCTCGAAGGCCTGCAGCAGGGTTTCTCGCGCGGCCAGGGCCTGGTGTTCAGGCGCCAGCGCGGTGTACCACGCATGGCCTTGCAGTTGCGTGGCGGGCGTCGGAGCACGGGGTGTCGTCATGGCAGGCGTGGGCACACGGTCAAGGGTGGCGGGGGCGCGTGGGGCTCTGCCTTCGCTTTGTAAGAAACCCGTCAGCCTTTGGGTGGCGCGGGTTTCCGGGCGGTTTGTCACTCAGGTGACAGAGTGCGGGAGCCGGCCGATGATAGCGTTGCCCAACAAAAAGCAACAGCGCCCGACGCACGGAGACACAGCAATGCCCACGGATTTTGATAGCGGTCTGGCCCGCAACGCGGCCAACTTCGTCCCGCTCACGCCCATCGAGTTTCTTGCCCGCGCGGCGGATGTGTATGGCGACCGCCTGGCCATCGTGCACGGGCCGGTGCGCCAGAACTGGCGCGACACCTATGAGCGCGCGCGGCGCCTGGCCAGTGCGCTGTCGCTGGCGGGCGTCGGCCGTGGCGACACGGTGGCGGCGCTCCTGCCGAACACGCCTGCCATGGTGGAGGCGCACTTCGGGGTGCCGATGGCGGGCGGCGTGCTCAACGCGCTGAACATCCGTCTGGATGCCGCCAACCTGGTCTTCATGCTGCGCCATGGCGAAGCCCGCCTGCTGCTGGCCGACACCGAGTTTGCCGAGCTGGCCCGCCAGATGGCGCTGGAGATTCCCGGCCTGAAAGTGATTGCCGTGAACGATGCCCTGGGCCCGCAGGCCGAGCCGTTTGGCGACACCGATTACGAATCCTTCCTGGCCTCGGGCGATCCGCACTACGACTGGCAGATGCCGGCAGATGAGTGGGATGCGATTGCGCTGAACTACACCTCGGGCACCACGGGCGACCCGAAGGGCGTGGTCTATCACCATCGCGGCGCGGCCATCAACGCGGTGTCGAACATCCTGGAGTGGGATCTGCCCAAGCATCCCGTCTATCTCTGGACGCTGCCGATGTTCCACTGCAACGGCTGGTGCTTCCCATGGACGATCGCGGCGCGTGCGGGCGTGAATGTCTGCCTGCGCAAGTTCGAGCCGAAGCTGGTGTTCGACCTCATGCGCGACGAAGGCGTGACGCACTACTGCGCCGCGCCCATCGTGCATACCGCGCTGGTGAACGCGCCGCCGTCGTGGCGCGAGGGCCTGCGCGGGCCGGTGCGCGGCATGGTGGCGGGTGCACCGCCCCCGGCCGCCGTGCTGGCACAGATGGAAGCCATGGGCTTTGAGCTGACGCACGTCTACGGCTTGACCGAGGTGTACGGCCCTGCAGCCGTCTGCGCCGAGCAGGACGAATGGCGTACGCTGCCCGAGCACGACCGGGCGACGATGAAGGCGCGCCAGGGCGTGCGGTACCACCTGCAATCGCAAGTGGCGGTGCTCAACCCCGAGACCATGCAGCCTGTGCCGGCCGATGGCGAGACCATTGGCGAAATCATGTTCCGCGGCAACATCTGCATGAAGGGCTATCTCAAGAACGAGAAGGCCACGCGCGAGGCCTTTGCCGGCGGCTGGTTCCACACCGGCGACCTGGGCGTCTGCATGCCCGACGGCTACATCAAGATCAAGGACCGCAGCAAGGACATCATCATCTCGGGCGGCGAGAACATCTCAAGCGTGGAAGTGGAGGACGCGCTGTATCGGCACCCGGCCGTGCTGGCTGCCGCCGTGGTTGCCCAGCCGGATGCCAAGTGGGGCGAAACGCCCTGCGCCTTCGTTGAACTCAAGGACGGCGCCACCGCCACCGCAGAAGACCTGATCGCACATTGCAAGACGTTGCTGGCCGGCTTCAAGGTGCCCAAGGCAGTGTTCTTCGGGCCGCTGCCCAAGACGTCGACGGGCAAGATCCAGAAATACGAGCTGCGCCGCAAGGTGAGGTCGACTTCGGCGATTGATGTGTGAGGCTGGCCGGGGCTGCCGCGTGGGACCCCCGCAATAAAACAGAGCCCCTCGCCATCGCGAGGGGCTTTGCATTCCTGCAGACCGATTCAGCTCAGCTCAACTACAACCTCACGGCACCGCCACAATCGCCATCCCGCGCGGGATGTTGCCGGTGGCGGCCGACCCGCTTGCCACGGCGGTCAGCTTGCCGGTGGTGCTGTCGATGCTGTATGCGCTGACGCTGTTGTCCACGGCGCTGACCACATAGGCGAAGGTGCCGGCGGGGTTGACGAGCACGGTCACGGGCGCGTTGCCGGTGGGTGTGGTGGCGACCGCTGTCAGGGCGCCGTTGGACGGGTTGATGCTGAAGACGCTGACCGTGTTGGCCAGCACGTTGGTCACGTACATGAAGCCACCCGACGGTGCGATGGCGATGTAGTACGGGTTGGTGCCTGCCGCCACCGGTGTGCCCGATGCGGTGAGCGCCCCGGTGTTGCTGATGCTGTAGACGCTGATGGTGTTGTCTGCGGCGTTGGTCACATAGGCGTAGGTGCCCGCCGAGTTGACCGCGATGAACTGCGGCGTGTTGCCCGTGTTGACCGTGGTGCCCACCTGCGTGAGTGCGCCCGTTGTGTTGTTGACGGCAAACGCCATGGCCGTGCCCGGCGTGGCGCCGCTGTTGGCGTTGACCACGTAGGCGAAGGTGCCTGCGCTGTTGATGGCGACTGTGTACGGGTAGGCCCCGGCGGTGATGGGCGCGAGCGCGGTCAGTGCACCGGTGCCCGCGTTGACGGAGAACGCCGACAGCGTGTTGTCTCCATAGTTGGTCGTGTATGCGAACTTGCCGTTGGGCGTGCGCGCAATGCTGTAGGGCTGTATGCCCGTGGGCGTGGCCGAGCCGACTACCGTGAGCAGTCCGGTATCGGCATTGATGGAGAGCGTGGTGACGGTGTTGGCGTTGGCGTTGGCCACGTAGACGAACTTGCCCGCAGGGTCGATGGTCAGCGACAGCGGGCCCGCGCCCACCGTGACCGCCGTACCGATGGCCGTGGGCAGCCCGGTGGTCGCATTCAGTGTGAAGGCGGAGATGGTGCCGTCATTGGAGTTGACCGCATAGCCGAACAGGGGCTTGGGCGTGCAGGCCACCGCAATGGTGGTCACGTTGCTGGTGCCCACGGTGCCGCTGCCGTTGGTGACGGTGCAGGTCTCTCCCACCGGACGTGTGCCGACCGTCGCTGCATAGGGTTTGCCCTGCGCGAGCTTGGTGGGGAAGTTGAAGCTGCCGTTGGCGTTGACGACAACCGCATCGCCGCCGTTGTCCAGCAGCGTGACGGACTTGCCGCTGGTCAGCCCGCTGACGGTGCCGCCCACGGAATAGGTCGCCGGCGCTGGCGCAGGTGTGGGCGCCGGCGTTGGTGTGGGCGCAGGGGATGGCGATGGCGTCGGTTTGGGCGCCGGTGCGGGCGCGGGTGACGGGGTGGGGGCTGGCGTGTTGTTGTTCGTCGGCGGGGTGGTGGTGCCGGCATCGTCGCCGCCACCGCAGGCAGTCAGCCCCAGCGACAGCGCGGCGGCCATCACCAGCGCGGCGCCGTGCATGCCGCGTGCGTGCCGCGGGGCGTCGGGCGGAATCGGTGCCGGTGTGGGTTGTGTGTGCGCGCTGCTGCCTTGCGCTTTGGCGATTAAAAGCTCGGCCATGGCTCCCCCCCGTTCCGGTTGTCGCGGTTTGTAGATTTGTTGACTCGCGTTTCCCGAAGCATAGGTACCTGGGCACATGCCGACATAGGCCAATTGACGGACAAAGCCCTCGGCTTCATGGACGGAGGCGGCACTGTAGGTCGTGCGGGTGTGATTGGCGCGATACTGGCCGCTTACGTTTGCTTTTCGCCTACACGTCGATCGCCTTGCCAGCCATGTCCAACGCCAACCCAAATTCGAACAACACAGTCTTGATCCGTCAGTTGTCTTCTGCCGATGCAAACGATGTGGCTGACTACCGCGCCATTCGTCTTGCTGCGCTCAAGGATTCGCCCGACGCATTCGGATCAACCTATGAGGCCGAAGCCGGGCTCTCTACGGAAGCGTTTGCCGAACGCTTGGCGACCACCATCGTGCTGGGCGCCTATGCCGGAACGGGCAGCGACGTGCGCATCATCGGCATGATCGGCTTCAAGCAGCAAACGATAGCGAAGCTCGCGCACAAGGGTTTTCTGTGGGGCTTTTACGTGGCGCCGGCCGCGCGCGGGCGCGGCGTGGGTGTGGCGCTGGTGGATCGCATCGTGGCGGCGGCAACGGGCCTGGTGCAGCAGCTCACCTTGTCGGTGGTACGCGGCAACGATGCAGCGCTGGCACTGTACGAGCGTTGCGGGTTTGAGACCTACGGCGTGGAGCCGCGCGCGCTCAAATCGACCACGGGCTATGCAGACGAAGTGCTGATGGTGCGCTTCCTGCACGGCTGAACTTGTTGAGCCTGTAGGTGCAGCGCCTACGCGTGGGCGCAAGCGCTGCTGTACAGCGATCGTCCTACCGACGGCGCAGTGCTTGTCAAGCTGCTGCAGCATACGGCGCGTTCAGCGGCACCGGGTTGCGCAGGCTCACGTTCAGCAGGTTCCAGCTGTTGATGGTGACGATCACAAAGCTCAGTTCGGCGATCTCTTCATCGCTGAAGTGCGTGCGCAGGCGGGCGAATTCTTCGTCGCTGGCATCGCTGTGCGGCGTGTTGGTGACCAGCTCGGCCCAGCGCAGGGCAGCGCGCTCGCGCTCGGTAAAGAACGGCGCTTCGCGCCAGCCGGCCACGGCGTTCAGGTGGCGGGGGTCTTCGCCCATCTTCATCAGGTCGCTCCAGTGCATGTCGATGCAGAAGGCGCACCCGTTGATTTGCGACACACGCAGCAGTACGAGGTCGACTAGCCTGGCGCCCAGCAAGTCGCGGCGCAGGCCGTTGGACAGGTTCAGCAGGTTGTTGAACGCCTTCGGTGCGAGTTGGAAGTAGGCAATGCGGGGGGCTTGCGACATACGCGGCTCCTGAGGGTTTGAATGGATGAAGGAGCCGAGGCAGGCAGCGGGCAGCGGGTGCTCGCCTTGCGTCGCTCCATACCCTGAAGACGCCTGGCGCGGCTGCGTTGTGACAGCCCTGCCAGAAAACTCGGTTTTTTATGCGCCGATGCCGATGTGCGCCAGCTTGTCCGGATTGCGCACCACGTAGATGGCTACGATCTGGCCGCTCTCGATGACGAACGACTGGGCCGATTCCAGCGTGCCATTCACGTAGCGCAGCAGGCCGGGCTCGCCGTTCACGCGGGCCTGCACGTAGCGGACGTCGCCCATGGCGCGCACCAGCTCGCAGTAGATCTTGGTGATCTGACCGGCGTCTTGAATGATGCGCGTGAACGACGGCACCTTGCCACCGCCGTCGCCCACGAGTTGCGCGTCATCTGCAAGCAGCGCGCGGATGGCATCGCGTTGGCCCGTGCGTGAGGCTTGCGCAAAGCGCTCGAGCAAATCCCGATGCGCATCGGGCGCGACATCGAAGCGCGGGCGCTCCTGCTGCACCCGGTCTGATGCGCGGTGCACCATCTGCCGGCACGCAGCTTCGGTCTTGCCCAGCAGGGCGGCGATCTCCGAATAATCCTGCTCGAATACCTGGCGCATCAGAAACGCCGCGCGCTCTTCGGGCGACAGGCGCTCGAGCACCCACAGCAGGGCCATCGACACATCGCCTGCCAGTTCCACGGCGGTTTCGGGCGTGTGGGCGTGGCTTTCGGGTTCAACCAGCGGCTCGGGCAGCCACCAGCCGACGTAGGCTTCGCGCTCGGTTTTGGCGGCGCGCAGGCGGTCGATCGACAGGCGCGTGACGACGGTCACTAGCCACGCCTCGGCCGATTGCAGCGCGGTTCGGTCGGTCTGGTGCCAGCGCATCCAGGCGTCCTGCAAAACGTCTTCCGCGTCGGCCCGACTGCCCAGCATGCGGTAGGCAATCGCAAAAAGCCGAGGCCGCGCGGCGCTGAAGGCTGTGTCTTCGCGATCAGTGCGGGTAGCACGGTCGGGGTGTGGTTGTGACGTCATGGCGAAGGTGTCGTCTAGGGAAGATGCTCCCTAGACGGACAGGCGCGGTCAGTTGTGACAGGACGCAGCGATTATGCGGCGTTCGTCACATGTCGCGTTGCCGCGTTTACGGTCGTACCGAGCCATGGCGCCAGCGCTTCATGCAGCAGCGTCAGTTCGACGGGCTTGGCGAGCACGCGTGCGCCCGGAATGGGCTCGCCAATCTCGGCGTGCGCGCCGTAACCGGTCATCAGCAGTACGTCCATGTGTGGGTGCAGCGGCCGCAGCGTGCGGGCGAGCTCAGCGCCGGATCGGCCCGGCAGGGTGAGGTCGGTCAGCAGCACTTGAACCGTGCGCGTGTGGGCCAGGGCGAGGGCGTCTTCCGCAGTGGCGGCGGCCAGGCATTGCAGGCCAAAGGTGGCGAGCACCTCCTGCATGGCTTCGCGGGAGGCAGTGTCGTCTTCCACCAGGAGCACCGTAGGCGGTCGCGACGTGTCTGCAGTTGCAGGCACGTCGATGGACGGCACTGGCGATGTCGTTGCCGATGTCGTTGATGTTGGCTGCAACCGCGCCTGCACTGTGCGGCTGCTGTCGAGCACGTTGCGCACCATGCGCGCCAGGTCATCGCGCCGGTAAGGTTTGTCGAGCAGCGTCACGCCAGGCGGCAGCCTGCCGTCGTGCAGTATCTCGTCACGCGTGTAGCCCGAAACGAGCAGCACCGGTAGCGGCGGCACGCGTTGCGCCGCCCGGATCGACAATTCGCCGCCCTTGATGGGGCCCGGCATGATCACGTCGGTAAACAACAGATCGATGGGCGTGCCGCTGTTCATGAGTTCCAGCGCGGCCTCGCCGTTGGCCGCGGTCAGCACGCGGTAGCCGAGCTGGGTGAGCATGTCGACGGCGGTCAGGCGCACGTCGGTGTCGTCCTCCACCACGAGGATGGTCTCGCGCCCGCCCATGGGCGTGACGACGGTGTCGCGCAGGTCCAGGGCATCGTCCTGGGCGGCCACCGTGCTGCGCGGGAAGTAAAGCTGCACCGTGGTGCCGCGCCCGACCGCGCTGTCGATGGCGACATGCCCGCCGCTCTGCGTGACAAAGCCGAACACCATGCTGAGCCCCAAGCCTGTGCCGTGGCCGTCGGGCTTGGTGGTGAAGAAGGGCTCGAAGACGTGTTCGACCACTTCGGGCGGCATGCCCACGCCGGTGTCGGTAACGGAGAAGACGAGGTAGTCGCCGGGCGCAAGCTGGCCGCGCCCCTGCGCCTGCGTGCTGTCGAGCGTGACGTTGGTGGCGGCGATGGTCAGCACGCCGCCGCCGCGCATGGCATCGCGTGCGTTGATGGCAAGGTTCAGCAGCGCGTTCTCGAGCTGGTTGCGGTCGGCCTGCACGTGCCACAGATCATCGGCCAGGTGCGTTTGCACCTTGATGGCCTCGCCCAGCGCGCGGTGCAGCATCTCGCTCATGCCCTGGATCAGCCGTGTCGGGTTCACCACCGCAGGCGAGAGTGGCTGGCGCCGCGCGAAGGCCAGCAATTGCGCGGCCAGCGTGGCGCCGCGCTGCACGGCGCGCGTGGCAGCGGCCACTCGGTGCTGAACGCGCGTGTTGCCCGGCGCTTCCACGGCCAGCATCTGCAGGTTGCCGGCAATCACCTGCAGCACGTTGTTGAAATCATGCGCGACGCCGCCGGTCAGGTTGCCGATGGCTTCCATCTTCTGGGCTTGGCGCAATTGCGCTTCCACTTCGGCGCGGGCAGACAGTGCGTCGGCCACGCGTTGCTCCAGCGTTTCGGTCAACTGGCGCAGGGCCTGCTCGGCGGCCTGCCGCTCGCGCTCGGTCTGCACGCGCTCGGTGGTTTCCACCACGATGGCAAGCACGCCCGCCGGGCGACCGGTGTCATCGGGCAGCGGGCTGTAGTAAAGATCCATCCACACGTCTTCGGGGCGGCCGTTGCGCAGCAGGACGAGTTCCTTGTCGCGGTACGACAGCGTGCCGCCACCGAGGCAGACATCCATGACGTGGCGGTTGAAATCCGCGACTTCGGGCCAGCCGAGTTCAACGGGGCAGCCGAGCAGATACGGATGACGCCCGCCGGCAAACACGGCGTAGGCATCGTTGTAGACCATGTAGCCGTGGCGGCCCCACAGCATGACCAGCGGCACCGGACACGCCAGCACCATTTGCACGGCGGCACGCAGGCTGGGTGACCAGTCCTGGATCGGGCCCAGTTCAGTGGAGGCCCAATCGAATGCCAGCACGCGCT
Source organism: Ralstonia sp. OTU4908 (assembly GCF_038440115.1). Lineage (NCBI taxonomy): Bacteria > Pseudomonadati > Pseudomonadota > Betaproteobacteria > Burkholderiales > Burkholderiaceae > Ralstonia > Ralstonia sp. OTU4908. The sequence goes on from NZ_JASATD010000029.1 coordinate 26,923, forward strand.
GCGCCATCTCACCGTTCCAGCCGAGGCAGTCATGGTGATGCGCGAGAAACGGCATAAGGTCTCCTGTCCGGCGGGCAGCACAGTGCACCCGAGTTGTGGTCATTCTAGAAAATCGGGAGGCCGGCCGGCGTCGGCAACAGACGGCTCAAAGCCATGCCGCGCACGCAGAAAACGTGCCTGAGGCGGCCGGCACGCTTTGCGCTGGCTGTCTATCATGTGCATCCGTGCCCGCGCAGCCTTGCGCTTCGCACCAAGGTTTTCTACCCACCGACGCCCCCACCAGCGAGGAGATTTCATGAAGTTGATCGGCATGCTTGATTCACCGTACGTGCGCCGCACGGCCATTTCGCTGAAGCTGCTCGGGCTGCCGTTCGAGCACGCGGCGGTCTCGGTCTTCCGGCATTTCGATCAGTTCAGCGCCATCAACCCCGTGGTCAAGGCGCCCACACTGGTGTGCGACGACGGCACCGTGCTGATCGACTCCACGCTCATCATCGATTACGCAGAAACGCTGGCAGGCCGCAGCTTGATGCCCGCCGCCATTGCCGAGCGCCAGCACGCGCTGCGCGTGATCGGCCTGGCGCTCGCCGCGTGCGAGAAGGCCGTGCAGATCGTCTATGAACACAACCTGCGCCCGAGCGAGAAAGTGCACGGGCCGTGGGTCGAGCGCGTGCACAGCCAGTTGCTGGCGGCGGTGGAAGCGCTGGAAGCGGAGTGGAAGGACGCGCCCTTGCCGGTGGACCAGAACGAGCTGAGCCAGGCCGGCGTAACGGTGGCCGTGGCCTGGGCCTTCATCCAGTTGATGGTGCCGGACCGCGTGCCGGCGGCGGATTATCCGCGCCTGGTGGCGTACTCGGTGGCGGCGGAACAGTTGAGCGCGTTCCGCGAGTTGCCGATGGACGCGGTTTGATGGCCGCTCAGGCCGCCTGTGGCTCGATGTTGGCCTGACGGTACAGCCCGCCCACCAAGTCGGATTCCGTGACGATGCCGGCCAGCCGGCCGTCGGCATCCAGCACCGGAATGTGGTGGTGGCCGGCGCTGGCAAACATCGGCACCAGATCCGACATGGGCGCGTTGGCGGCGATGGTCTGCACGCGTGTCTTCATGTGATCGGCCACGCGCGGGGGCGTGAGCGCGCCGATGCTGAACCAGCGGCGCAGCGTCTGGCGCATGTCCGCCGGCGCCAGGCCTAGCAGGTCGACGCGCGTGACGATGCCCACCACGCGCCGTCCCTCATCCACCACCGGCAATGCCTTGAAACCATGCTGGCGCAGCAGTTCCAGTGCACGGGGGATCGACGTGCCGGCCAAGACCGTGACCACCGGCGTGGTCATGATGTCTGCACAGGTGAGCGCCTGGAACGTGCGCGTGTAGGCCTGCAGTTGCATCTCGCGCAGCACGGCTTCGATGTCTTCGGGGTCGATGTCGAGCAGCTCGCTCTGGCGGCGCAGCGCGGCGACGATGTCGGCGCGGGTGAAACCAGCCGCCGTGGGCGGACGCTCGGCAGCGGGCAGGCGTTGCGCGTGCGGATACCGGTGGCCCGTGGCCGCGTGGTACACCAGTGCGCCGACCAGCAGCAGCGCTGACTGGATCAGGATCGGCTCCAGCACGAAGCGATAGCCCAGGGCATGCACGGCCGGGCCGCCAATCACGGCGGTGAGCGCCACCGCGCCTGATGGCGGGTGCACGCAGCGCAGTGCGAACATGCCGGCAATGGCCGCCGAGATGGCCAGCGCAGAGGCAATCACCGGATCATTCACCAGCAGCGCGAACGTCACGCCCACGGTAGCCGCCACCAGGTTGCCGCCGATGATCGACCACGGCTGCGCGAGCGGACTGGCGGGCACCGCAAACAGCAGCACGGCAGAGGCGCCCATTGGGGCGACCAGCAGCGGGATCAGCGTGGAAGCGCCCGGCACCATCTTCATCATCGTGCCGGTAAAGAGGATGCCGGCGAGGGCGCCGACTGCGGAACGGACGCGCTCGCTCCAGCGCACCGTCACGGGTGCAGGAATGAAGCTGTGGAGCCAGCGGCGCAGGGCGGGATGCAGGGATGAAGAGGACATGGTCGACGGACGGCGATTGCCCAGGCTTCACCAATGTCAAAGAATGCAGCCGGCGATTCTATCACGCCGTGACATAACTCACTGTCAGCGCTGTCATGACGCGGAATGCCCCAATGTAGGGCGAAGATCATGCGAATTTGTCAACGAAACGTCACCGTTGTTTCATGGCGCGTGTCGAGACTCCCGGGCTTTCCAACGCTCTTTGCGGGTTGCGAGCCCGCCGCACCATGTCCTTCACTGCCCGCCCCGCGTTTTCCCGCCCGCGTATGTGCTCCAGCCTCGTTGCGCTGTTCGGTGCCGTCGCGCTCACCGCGTGCGGCGGCGATGACACCACCAGCAGCACGCCCGTTGCCACCACGCAGGCCATTCCGGCGCCGCCCGCAGACCCGGGCTTTGTCGACACGGCGGCCGTGGCCACCGGCGTACCGGCCTTCGTCGACAACATCGCTACCAACCAGCGCGGCGATGCCCGCTACGCCACGCTGGGCACCAATGCCGGCGTGCGCCTGTTCACCCGCTTTCTGGATCTCTGGCAGCCGCTCACGGAAATCGTCGATGCGGGCGTGAGTGCGCCAGCCAACGGGTCGTTCCCGGCGGTCGTGGCGTCCACGTGGACGGGCCTGCCCAACGACGGCACGGCCGGCGGCACGCAGCTCAATCTGCCGGTCTTGAACGCAAACGTTCAATACGTGGTGAACGCCACCACCAACCGCACGCAGGCCCAGGCCGACGCGGCGTACTTTGACGACCGCCGCGGCAAGGGCTACAGCGTGAGCGACGGCATGGGGCCGCTGACCACCGCGTGGCGCACGCTGGCGCAGCAGACCACGTCGATTACCACCGTGCCGGCCGATGCCACCACCGTGCTCTACAACGACAGCGGCAACAACACGGGCGTGGGCACCTCGGCCGGCAACACTGCCTTCGGCAAGGTGGTCGACCTGATCAACACGGTGGGCAACAACGCCTCCACCGAGCCTTCCAAGCGCTTCTACAAATACGCGCGGCCGTACCGCTGGAGCAGCAGCGTGGTCGTCGTGCCGACGCTGGTGCCGGCCGAGAGCCCGACGCCCACCACCGACGGTGGCTTCATCAGCGGCCACTCGGCGGAAGCAACGCGCGATGCGGTGGCCATGGCATACCTGGTGCCTGAGCGGTTCCAGCAGATGCTTGCACGCGGCATGGAGCTGGGCGAGAACCGCATCCTTGCCGGCATGCATTCGCCGCTGGATGTGATGTCCGGCCGCATGATCGGCATTGCCGCCGCGGCGGCCAACCTGGCTGACCCGGCCAACGCCACGCTCAAGGCTGCCGCCTTCACCCAGGCGCACACCGCCCTGATGGCGCAGACGGGCACCGATGCCACGACCTTCGCGGCGCTCGCCCAGTCGGGCACGCCGGCCACCGACCGCTTTGCCGACTACGCCACCAACCAGGCCAACTTCACGCGCCGCATGACGTTTGGCTTCACGCAGATCAGTGCCACGACGCTGGCGCCGGTGGTACCCAAGGGCGCCGAGGTGCTGCTGGAAACCCGCTTCCCGTACCTGAGCGCCGACCAGCGCCGCGTGGTGCTCAAGACCACCGAGCTGGCGTCCGGCTACCCGGTGCTCGACGACGCCGAAGGCTGGGGCCGTCTCAACCTGTTCGCGGCGGCCGACGGTTACGGCGCGTTCAATGGCAACGTGATCGTGTCGATGGATGCAACGCAGGGCGGCTTCAATGCGGCCGATTCGTGGCGCAACGCCATCTCGGGCCCTGGCAAGCTCACGCTGCAAGGCACCGGCAGGCTGCGCCTGGCCGGCGTCAACACGTACACCGGCGGCACCCAGGTCGCAGGCGGCGTGCTGGAAGCCGATTCGGCCAATGCATTCGGTGCGGGCGACGTGTATGTGGGAGCCGGCACGCTGGCGGTCAACGCGCCGGCGGCGGTGGCCATTGCGGGCAAGTTCACCCAACTGCAGGGCACGACGCTCGACCTCGCCATCGGCCCGAACGGCCAGGGCAAGCTGAGCGTGGCCGGCCTTACCACCATTGCGGGCGGCACGCTGCACGTGAAATTCGTGAACGGCTACACCCCCAAGGTGGGCGACACCATCGCCGTGGTGGATGGCACCGGCAGCAACCGGCAGTTCACGTCGGTGGTGGTCGACGGCTTCCAGGCCACGGCCATCTACACGCCCACCGGCATCCAGATCCACCTGGACGCCTGATGCCTGATCGTCTGGACGCTCACCTGAGCGGCAGGAGCACGTCAGTCTCGGCTTCGTGCTCGGGCACGTCAGGGTAGAAGCGCACGCGCTGGAACAGCAGCGGCGCGTCGCGCAATTCCTCGCCGCTGGCGGGCAGCCAGTCGGCATACAGGTACGCCACGCTCTGGGCGAGCGTGTCGTCGGAGCCCGTGTGGCGCAGCACGGCGTAGCGGCCGCCCGCCAGCGTTTTGCCCGCTACGCCCGCTGCATTGGGGGCGATCGGCGCGAACGTGGCCGCGCAGATGTCCATCCGAAACGCCTCGGGCGGCACATCGTCGGGATTGTCGTAGACGACGTTGTACGTGGCCGAAACGCTCGGGTGCAGCCGATGCTCACGGCGCCAGACGATGAACGTGCGGAGAGTCTCGCCCAGGCGCGCGGGATCGCCGCGGTGCTCGATGGCGGCGACCGCGACGGCCTCGCGCTCGACGATCTCAACGGATTGGGTTTGCGGTTGTGCCGGCATGTGTTGGCTCCTGAGGGCGCGCAGCGCCTGTAGATCGGTCGCCCAGGACGCCCACTGCGGCGCCGCTCGGAAGGCTGACGGCGATTGGCCCGCCTGCCTGCGGAATGCCCGCGCAAATGCCTCCGGCCCTTCGTACCCGCACGCCAGTGCGATGTCGGTGATGCGCAAATCGTCGCGATAGGCGAGTTGATGCGTGGCGCGCTTCAGGCGCAGCAACCGCACATAGCGCCCGACGTTCATGCCGAACAGCAACGAGAACTGGCGGTGGAAGTGGTAGCTGGAAAACGTTGCCACTTCGGCCAGCCTGTCCACGTCGAGCGTGTCTTCCAGATGCGCGTCGATGTGTGCGAGCACGGCGCGGAAGCGGGCGAGGTAGCGGTCGGTGGCGGTGGTCAGGTTGGGCTCCTGGGTGGCGCTACGTCAGCGCGCGTGATACCGCCGTGCCTGACCGAAGTTGCGCAATGGGCGCTTGTCAGCGGCGGTGTATCGCATCTGAAACCATCCGGGGCACTGCACGGGCTGGAACGGACCGGTGTGGGCGCGATGTTGCCGCAATGCGGCCTGCCAGCTTGCCTGGCGTGCACATTGCACGAAAGCACCTCCCGCGCGTTTCGGCGGCGCGCGATGCGGCTTCCCTCCGACTCCCGCCGATCAGGAGATGCACCATGGCAACCTTTCTGGCCCTGCTGAACTTTACCGACCAGGGCATCCGCAGCGTGAAAGACACCACCAAGCGGGCGGCTGCAGCCCGCGAACTGGCCAAGGCGGCCGGCATCGACATGAAGGCGATCTACTGGACGCTGGGCCAGTACGACCTCGCCGTGATTTGCGAGGGCCCGGACGATGCCGCCATGACGGCCTTCGGGCTGGCGCTGGCCGCGGCGGGCAATGTCCGTTCGCAGACGCTGAGGGCGTTTTCCGCAGATGAGATGAACGGCATTCTCAGCAAGATGCCGTGAGCGCGGTATCGCCAAGCACGCAACAAAAAACCGCCCCGAAGGGCGGTTTCTCTTTGGCGCCAGCGCAGGCTCAGGCAAACGCCTTGGCCGGCTCGCCGGCCAGGCCGGCCGCTTCGCGCAGCAGCAGGGCCTTGTCGGTGGCTTCCCAGCTGAACTCGGGCTCTTCGCGGCCGAAGTGGCCGTACGCGGCGGTCTTTTCGTAGACCGGGCGCAGCAGGTCCAGCATCTGCACAATGCCCTTCGGGCGCAGGTCGAAGTGCTCCTGCACGAGCTTGGCGATCTGCTCGTCCGGGATCACGCCCGTGCCTTCCGTGTACACCGTGATGTTGATCGGGCGTGCGACGCCAATCGCGTAGCTCACCTGCACCTGGCACTGGCGCGCCAGACCGGCGGCCACCACGTTCTTGGCCACGTAGCGCGCGGCATACGCCGCCGAGCGGTCGACCTTGGACGGGTCCTTGCCCGAGAACGCACCGCCGCCGTGCGGGGCGGCGCCGCCGTACGTGTCGACGATGATCTTGCGGCCGGTCAGGCCGCAGTCGCCTTGCGGGCCGCCGATGACAAAGCGGCCGGTCGGGTTCACCAGGTACTTGGTGTCGGCCAGCATGTGCGACGGCAGCACCGGCTTGATGATCTCTTCGATCACGGCTTCGCGGATGGCCTCTTGCGACATCTCCGGCGCATGCTGGGTGGACAGCACCACGGTATCGACGCTGTGCGGCTTGCCATCCACATAACGCACCGTCACCTGCGACTTGGCATCCGGGCGCAGCCAGGGCAGGCGGCCGTCGCGGCGCAGTTGCGACTGGCGCTCGACCAGGCGGTGTGCGTAGTAGATCGGGAAGGGCATCAGCTCGGGCGTTTCATCACACGCGTAGCCGAACATCAGGCCCTGGTCGCCGGCGCCCTGGTTCAGGTAGTCGTCCGATGCGCGGTCGACACCCTGCGCGATGTCGGGCGATTGCTTGTCGTAAGCGACGAGGACCGCACAGCCCTTGTAGTCGATGCCGTAGTCGGTGTTGTCGTAGCCGATGCGCTTGATGGTTTCGCGCGCAACGTGGATGTAGTCGACGTTGGCCGTCGTGGTGATTTCACCCGCGAGCACCACCAGGCCGGTGTTGCACAGCGTTTCTGCTGCGACGCGCGCATATTTGTCCTGGGCGAGGATGGCGTCCAGGATGGCGTCGGAAATCTGGTCGGCGACCTTGTCGGGATGGCCCTCGGAGACCGACTCCGAGGTGAAGAGGAAGTCGTTTGACACGGCTGTTAGCTCCAGATTGGCTATCACGTTGCCAATCCGTTGAGCCACGGCCGGCGACGCTTTAGCGGTATTTAGCAACCTTGCCGAGGTTTGTGGCCAAGCAAGGATTCGCCCCGCAAGTTGTCAGTTAACTCGGCGAATCGCGCTATTATACGCGGCACTTTTCGGGGCCGCAGCAAGGCCTGTCAAGACCCTGCTTCCCTGTCGACTGCGACCAACACATTGCTGCGACCGCACGCATGACCTTCCTGTTCTGGCTGTTTTCACGCTTGCCCCTATCCGCGCTGCAGGCGCTGGGCGGCTGGCTGGGGGCGCTGGCGGCCAAGGTGCCCGGCCGCTATCACGACCGGCTCATTGCCAACTTCCGCCACGCCTATCCCGACGTCACGCCCGCCATGCTCAAGGAGGCCGGGCGATCTGCCGGCCGCATGGTGTTCGAGATGCCCTACTTCTGGGTGCGCAAGAACGGGGCGGACGTCGCCCCTCACCTGTTCGACGTGTGCCGGTCGATCGTCGAGCGCGCGCTTGCAGATGGGCGCGGCCTGATCTTCCTGACGCCGCACCTGGGCTGCTTTGAAGTGCTGCCGCAGGCCTACGCGCGTGAGCACCCCGTCACCTCGCTGTTCAAGCCGCCGCGCAAGGCAAGCCTGCGCGGCTGGATTGAAACCATGCGAGCGGGACCGAACATGCAGATGGCACCGGCAGACCCGCGTGGCGTGCGCATGCTGGTGCGCGCGCTCAAGCGCGGCGAGGCCGTCGGCATCCTGCCCGACCAGACCCCCACCGCCGGCGAAGGCGTATGGGCGCCGTTCTTCGGCAAGCCCGCCTATACGATGACGCTGGTGCACCGTTTGCATCGGCTCACAGGTGCGCCCGTCGTGGCACTTTTTGCCGAGCGGTTGCCGCGCGGCGCGGGCTATCGCCTGCACTTGGAGGAGATCGGCGATCTGCCCGAAGACGCAACGCAGGCCGCCACCCGCATCAATGCCGCCGTCGAACGGTTGATTGCCGTGGCGCCGACGCAATATCTCTGGGGCTATAACCGCTACAAGCATCCCAAGGGCGCGGACGCTCCGCCCGCTGCCTGACACTGCTGCCTTTATGGAACGTCTCTCTGCCAAACTCGGACTCGGCTTCTTGTGGCTGCTGTCCTTCCTGCCGTACGGCTTTGTCGCGCGTTTTGGCGAAGGCCTGGGCGGGCTGCTGTACCGCATTCCCAATGGCCGCCGCCGCGTGGTGCTGGCCAACTTGCGCGCGTGCTTTCCCGAGAAGTCCGAAGCCGAGCGCGAAGCCATGGCGCACGAAGTCTTCCGCAAGGTCTTCCGCAGCTTTGCCGAGCGCTCGTTTGCGTGGTTCGCGTCGGAAAAGCGCCTGATGCGCGTGGTGAAGATCGACGACCAGGCCAATCTGCCAGCGCTGCACGGCCAGCCGCACATTCTCGTCACGCTGCATCTGTCGGGCGTGGAGATCGGCGCGCTGGCGCTGACCGACTACCTGCGCAAGCACGTCGGCAACGCCGGCTGCTCGCTGTACACGCGCATGGCCAACCCGGTGCTCGATGACGCCATCAAGGCGCTGCGCAGCCGCTTTGGCGCGACCATGGTGTCGCGCAACGAAAACATCCGCCAGATCATGCGCACCATCAAGCGCGGCGAGGCGCTGCAGCTCATCTCCGACATGGATTTCGGCGAGCGCGACTCGGAGTTCGTGCCGTTCTTTGGTGTGCCGGCGCTCACGCTCAACGCCATCCCGCGCATGGCATCGATGACCGGTGCCAAGGTCGTGCCGATGTACACCGAGATCCTGCCCAACTACGAGGGCTACGCGCTGCGCATCCTGCCCGCGTGGGAGAACTACCCCACCGGCGATCTGACCGCCGACACGCGCCGCATGAACGCCTTCTTTGAAGACGCGATACGCCCGCGCATCACCGAGTACTACTGGGTGCACAAGCGCTTCAAGCACCGTCCCGAGGGCATGCCGGGCATTTATTGATGCGGGGAGCCGGCCCGCGGCAACCCCGGCCGGCTCCCTTTAGAATGGGTGTTTTCCGAACGCTCATCGCCGCATCTGTGCGGCCAGCCATGAAACTGCACTTCACCAAGATGCACGGCGCGGGCAACGACTTTGTCGTGCTCGACGGCATCCAGACCCCGATCGACTTCACGCCCGAGCAATGGGCTGCCATTGCCGACCGCCATTTCGGCGTGGGGGCGGACCAGCTCCTGCTGGTCGAGCGTTCAACGCGGCCCGACGTCGATTTCCGCTACCGCATCTTCAACCACGACGGTGGCGAGGTGGAGCACTGCGGCAACGGCGCGCGCTGCTTCGTCAAGTTCGTCACCGACCGCGGCCTGACGGACAAGCGCACCGTGCGTGTTGAAGTCATGAACGGCATCGCCACGCTGACGATGCAGGACGACGGCCAGGTCACGGTCGACATGGGCGCACCGGTGTTCGAGGCAGCGCGCCTGCCGTTCCTGCCCGAAGGCCTGCCCACCCGCGTCGAGGGCGACGACACGCAGCACGCGCTGCAGATCAACGGCCGGACCGAATGGCTGTCGACCGTGTCGATGGGCAACCCGCACGCCGTGCAGATCGTCGACGATACGGAAGCCTTCCCCGTGCTGGAAGACGGCCCGCTGATCGAATCGCATGCCGTGTTTCCGCGTCGCGTGAATGCGGGCTTCATGCAGATCGTCGATCGCCATTCCGTGCGCCTGCGCGTGTACGAGCGCGGCGCGGGGGAGACGCTCGCCTGCGGCACCGGCGCCTGCGCAGCAGTGGTGGCCGGCATCCGCCGTGGCGTGCTCGATTCGCCCGTCAAGGTAACCACGCATGGCGGCGACCTGACGATCGCCTGGGCCGGCGTCGGCCAGCCCGTAATGATGACGGGCCCCGCCACAACCGTGTTTGAAGGCACGCTGGATCTGGATGCGCTCAAGCTGACCGTTGCCCACTAGGCGCGCGGGAACTGCCCATTCGCCTGTCTGAACAACAAGGAGACACCGTGGCATCCAACGGCAAGAACCCCATCGACGACTGGTATTTCGACGGCAGCAGCAAGTTCAAGATTGCCAAGTTCGATCCTGCCGCCAAACCGTGCACCACGGGCAGCAAGGCCGGTGATCTGGCGCGGCTGGCCGAACTGTCTGCGCGCATTGAGGCGCTGCAGGACATCTTCTATGCCGAGCACCGCCGCAAGCTGCTGGTCGTGCTGCAGGGCATGGATACCGCGGGCAAGGATGGCACGGTACGCACCGTATTCCGCGCGCTCGACCCGCTCGGCCTGCGCGTGGTGGGCTTCAAGGTGCCCACGCCGCTGGAGTTGGCGCATGACTTCCTGTGGCGGATCCATGCGGAGGTGCCGGCCGCAGGCGAGATCGTCATCTTCAATCGCAGCCACTACGAAGATGTGCTCGTTACCCGCGTGCATGGAGACATCGACGCCGCCGAGTGCAAGCGCCGTTACGCTCACATCAATGCTTTCGAGCAGATGCTGACCGAGACCGGTACCACCATCGTCAAGTGCTTTTTGCATATCTCCAAGGAGGAGCAGCGCGATCGGCTGCAGATGCGCATCGACGATCCGCAGAAGCACTGGAAGCTTGGGATGGCGGACATTGAAGAACGCAAGTTCTGGGAAGACTACATGGCTGCCTACGAAGACGCGATCAATGCCACAGCCACCCCGCACGCGCCGTGGCACATCATTCCGGCGAACTCCAAGTCGCATCGCAGCCTGATGGTGGCGGAGATTCTGCTGCAGGTGATGGAGCGGTTGCAGCCGGAATATCCGATGGGGAATCCGGCGTTCTTGGGGTTGAAGATCGAATAGGGTGGTGGTTTGCGGCTCTTGCGCTGATGGTGCATCCCTCGCATCGGCTGCGACAGGAGGATGAGCCACAAAAAAACAAAACCCCGGCGAACAACATCCACCGGGGTTCTTTAACGCGGCAAAAACTCAGATCGCGCTAACGCCGTACTTATCCCGATAAGCAGCAGCCTTTTCCCGATACCCAGCCAGCGCAGGGTCGCCCGCGTTATCCAGATACCCAAGCAGGTCATCCAGATTCGCAATCGACACCACCGGCATGCCGTACTGCGCCTGCACATCCTGCACCGCAGAGCGCTCGCCGATATCCACGGCGTTGCCGCTGCGCTCCATCCGATCCATCAGGATCAGCACAGCAGCCGGGGTCGCGCCGGCGGCGCGAATCAGCTCGACGGACTCGCGCACCGAGGTGCCGGCAGAGATCACGTCATCGACGATCACCACCCGGCCCTGCAGCTTCGCGCCGACCAGGCTGCCGCCTTCGCCGTGGTCCTTGGCTTCCTTGCGGTTGTACGCAAAGCCCACATTGCGGCCCAGGCCTGCGAGCGCCACGGCGGTGGCCGACGCGAGCGTGATGCCCTTGTAGGCCGGCCCGAACAGCATGTCGAACTCGACACCCGAGTCCAGCAGGGTTTTCGCATAGAATTGCGCGACTTGGCCCAGCAGGGCGCCGTCTGCGAACTTGCCGGCGTTGAAGAAATAGGGCGACGTCCGCCCCGCCTTGGTCACGAATTCCCCGAACGACAGCACGCCGGCTTCCACCGCAAAGCGGATGAAGGATTGGCGCAACTCGCTGTTTTGGCTCATCTTTTTTTCTCTGGTCCGCAAAAAAGTCCCGCCATGTTACGCATCATTTCCGCCAACCTCAACGGCGTTCGCTCCGCTGCCAGCAAAGGCTTTTTTGATTGGATGGGCAAGCAGGACGCCGACTTCGTCTGCGTGCAGGAACTGAAATGCGCGCAAGACGACATGACCCCGGAATTTCTGGCGCCGCACGGCTACCACGGCGTGTTTCAGCACGCGGTAAAGAAAGGCTACAGCGGCGCGGGCCTGTACACGCGCCACAAGCCGGACGAAGTCATCGTCGGCTTCGATAACGGCGAGTTCGATGCCGAAGGCCGCTACGTCGAGGCCCGCTACGGCAAGCTGTCGGTCATCTCCGTCTACGTGCCGTCGGGCTCCAGCGGCGAAGAGCGTCAGCAGGCCAAGTTCCGCTTCATGGACCTGTTCATGGAGCACCTCAAGGACCTGCGCCACGAAAAGGGCCGCGAGGTCGTGCTGTGCGGCGACGTCAACATCGTGCACAAGGAAATCGACATCAAGAACTGGAAGGGCAACCAGAAGAACTCCGGCTGCCTCCCTGAAGAGCGCGCGTGGCTGACCAAGCTCTTCGATGAGGTCGGCTACGTGGACGTGTTCCGCACGCTCGACCAGCGCCCCGAGCAGTACACGTGGTGGAGCAACCGCGGCCAGGCATACGCGAAGAACGTCGGGTGGCGGATCGATTACCAGATCGCCACGCCGGGCATTGCCGCCACGGCACGCCGCGCGTCGATCTTCAAGGACATCAAGTTCAGCGACCACGCGCCGCTGACGATCGATTACGACACGAAGCCGCACTGGTAAGCGGCACTAAAAACACTTCATAGCGCTGCCGCGGAAATGTCTTCGTCAGCCGCTACAATGCAAACCTCACGCGCCGGCATCGCTTGCCGGCGTTGTCTTTAGCCCCCAGTTTTTTAGCGAGATCACCATGGCATTCAAGGTTTTCGTCGACGGTCAGGAAGGCACCACCGGCCTACGCCTGCTCGATTATCTGTCGCAGCGCGACGATATCGAGCTCCTGCGCATCGCCGAAGACAAGCGCAAGGATTCAGCCGAGCGCGCCAAATTCCTGAATGCCGCCGATGTCGCATTCCTGTGCCTGCCCGACGTCGCCTCGCGCGAGGCCGTCTCGCTGGTCAACAATCCGAACACCTGCATCATCGACGCCAGCACCGCGTTCCGCACGTCGGACGACTGGGTCTACGGCCTGCCCGAACTGGCCCAGGGTCAGCGCGAGCGCCTGCGTAACACCAAGCGCATCGCCGTGCCGGGCTGCCACGCCAGTGCGTTCGTGCTGCTGATGCGTCCGCTGGTGGACGCGGGCATCGTCCCGGCCGACTACCCGGTCACCGCGTTCTCGCTCACCGGTTACAGCGGTGGCGGCAAAGCGATGATTGCCGACTACCTCGCCGCCAATAATCCGAAGCTCGACAGCCCGCGTCCGTACGCGCTGGCGCTGGCTCACAAGCACCTACCGGAGATGCGCGTGCAGAGCAAGCTGTCGCTCGCACCGATCTTCACGCCGGTCGTCGGCAATTTCCTCAAGGGCCTGGCCGTGACGATCGGCCTGCACCCGCAGCACCTGGCCCGCAAGGTGAGCCCGACGGACATCGCCCGCGTGCTGGCCGATTACTACCAGGGCGAGCAGTTCATCCGCGTGGCGCCGGCTGACAACGTTGCGACGCTCGACAACGGCTTCTTCGATGTGCAGGGCGCCAACGACACCAACCGAGCCGACCTGTTCGTGTTCGGTTCGGACGAGCGCATGGTCGTCACCGCGCGCCTGGACAACCTGGGCAAGGGCGCGGCCGGTGCGGCGGTGCAATGCATGAACGTGCACCTGGGCGTGGATGAAGCGACGAGCCTGCATGTGGAAGCGCCGATTCCCGCAGCTGGCGCCGAGCACGCCGTGCGCGAAGCAGCGCCGGGCTTCGCAAGCTGATCGCCGCCTGAGCGAAAACGAAAAACGCGCCTTCGGGCGCGTTTTTCTTTGGCCATTTTTACGATCGGGGCTTACTTGGCTTGCGCGCCGGCCGGAATGTTGAACAACATGCCGCCGCCGTTGCCGCCCGCCATCACGCTCGGCGTCACGCCGTTCCATTTCTCGATGGCGGCACGTTCGAGCTTCAGGCGTTCCCAGGCGAGCAGCCGGTCATCCAGCGACGAGGCGAGCGCATGGTTGGCCGCGGCTTCCCCTTCGGCAATCGCCACTTTCTTCTTGGCCTCGGCCTGGGCGGAGCGCACTTCATTTTCAGTGCGGATCGCGTCTTGGATGGCCTTGGTCTTGGCGCTCACTGCATCGAGCAGCGCACGCGGCGGGCGCAGCGAGCCGACGATGCCGAACTGCTTGATCGACACGCCCAGCGGTGCGAGCCGCGTGTCCAGCTCCTTGGTCAGCCGCGCGACAAACTCTTCCTTCTTGCCGCCGTTCACGTCGTCAAAGTTGTATTCCGAGCCCATGGCGACGATCACGTTGCGCGCGGTGTCGCGCAGGTAGCCGTGCGTGAACGTCTCGATGCGATCGGCGCGGAAGTTGGTGTAGAAGGCCGGCACCTTCTCGCGATCGAGCTGGTACGAGACGGCTACGTCCACGTTGACGGGCACGGCGTCCTTCGTGTTGAACGTCAGTTCTTCGTTGAGGGCGCGGCCTTCGTTCACGTCTTGCGTCCAGATCACGCGCTGCACGTAAGTCGGGTACTGGATGATCGCCGTCTGCACGGGGTTGTAGAACACGAACCCGGTGACGACGTTTTCATGCGTGATGCCGCGATCGACGAGCCGGTTGATCTTGATGCCCGTGTAGCCGGGCGGAATGATCTGCCAGTTCAGCAGGAAAGTCCGCCCGATCACCAGCGCCGCGACGGCGCCGAAGACGAGCGCGAGCAGTTTGACCGGCAGCTTGCTTGCCGTGACTTGAGGCATGAGGGTTCCCCTTGCTTGTTGGTTTGCTTCTGAGGTGTGGCTGGCGGGGTGGGCGCTGCTTACGCAGCGGCCCACTTGCTGGCGCAGGAATCGTCAGCGATTCCCGTCAGGGATGGCCGCGCCCGGTGGGCGGGTGCTGGCAAGCGAGCTTGCCAATGGTGATGAGGCGGTGAGCTTCAATACGGCCGAGATGGCGCATTGCGATGCCCGGATGTTGCGATGCACAAAGTATAGGTCGGCGCCGGAATTTTGCTCCCCCCCGGAAGCACTAGAGCACCACTTCGAATGCCCTGCGCAGGGCCGCCGAATCAGGCGTCACCGGGGTTGATGCGCGCGGGGTTCCAGCCCAGCGCGTTGTACATGTGATAGCGCGCGATGCCGATCCACTCGTGCAGGGCGAAATCGGTCAGCGCAAAGTTGTATGCCATCGGCAAGGGCGAGGCTGCGGCCTGCAGATCGTCGGCGCGCACCGGAATCGGCGCCATGCCGAAGTGCGTGAAATACAGCAGGCTGCGCCGCAGGTGGATGGCGGACGACACGAGCACCGTGCGGTCCGGCGCGTATTGCGCCAACACCGTGCGCGAGAATTGCGCGTTCTGCCGCGTGTTCATGCTCTGGGGCTCGATGAGCACGTCGTCCTTGGCGACGCCCAGCCTGACAAGCTCGCGCTGATACACGGTGGCTTCCGGCGAGCCATGGTGACGTGCATCGCCGCCGCTGACGAGGACCTTGCAATCGCCATCCGACTTGCGGCACGCCTGGTACAGCTGTGTGGTTTCCACCAGCCGCGGATACGAGAACAGCCCCGGCTCGACCGAGTCGCCCACGCGGAACGTGCCCGCGCCCAGCAGCACGATGGCGTTGCGCGTGCCCCATTGGATGTGCGGCTCGTTCTCGAACGGTTTTTCGAGCGAATCGAGCAGCCAGGCCGGCACCGGCCCGCAGCCGATCGCGATCACCAGCACACCACAGAACACCGCCAGCCCGCGCGCAGCCCGACGTCGGCCGCGCGCTGCACACACCGCTGCCACGATCACCAGCACACACAGGATGGTCAGGCTCACACGCTCCTCCAGGTTGGCGCCCCACGCGCACACGTGAGCCGCCATCGTAAAGAGGAACGGCCCGGCGCGCGACCCGTTTGCTTACGGGGTTGTTGCGGCCGATTGCGGATATTGCAACACGCTAGAGCGACAGCCCTTGCGACGCGCGGAAGTCGTCTGCCTGTTCGATTTTCAACCCTGCTCGCTCGGCGTACAGGCGGGCCTCTTGCAGCAAATCCGCCCGGATGGGAAACGCAAAGTAGTCGTCGCCGCCAGTGTCGACGTGCAGCAATTCGTAGCCATGCGGACGCAGCCACGCGCCAAAATCGAGCAGGCCGTCGGCAACGGTGCGCTCGGCTTCAGCGCGGGCCCATTCCCAACGCGCCCCGATGCCGAGCGTGTCGAGCAGCTTCTCTGCCTGCCATTCGATTTCATCCCAGGCTTTCCAATCGACCGAGATGGCCAGCGTCCACGGGGCGCCATCTCCCAGGTTTCGGGCGAGTGACCATGTCAGCAGGCCGGCGATGTCGTCGCCGGGGAGGTCACCGGTTCGTACGGAATCGGCTATCTGATCGGCCTCAGCCTGCCCGCACGGGCTTCCTACAAGGCGCACGAATTCGGCGAGGGCATCGAGCGTTTCCGCGCTGGGAGAGAAGTCGTCCCGCAGGATGTCGTCGTCGCGCAGCGGATCTTCCGATACCGGTGTCGACGCAGGCCGGCTGAACAGGTGTTTGAATCGCTTCAGCATGAAGGTGTTCTCCTTTCTGCGGGGTTCAGCCGCCAACGCCACCGATCTTACCCAGCAGTTCGCGCAACATCGCCCGCTCCGCCGGACTCAGCGCCGCAAGCATCCGTTCTTCTGTCTGCACATGCGAGGCGACCAGTCCGTCGACCAACGCGAAGCCTTCGTCGGTCAGCACGATCTGCAGCCCGCGCCGGTCGTCTGGATCGGTCTTGCGGGCGATCAGGCCGCGTTTTTCCAGCCGGTCGAGCCGGTTTGTCATGGCGGAGGTCGACAGCATCATGTCCTTGGCCAGCGCCGAAGGCGACAGCGCCTGGTCGCGGCCGTTGCGACGCAGCGTCAGCAGCACGTCAAAGCCCGCCATGTCGAGATCGGCTCCCGCCACGTTGGCGACCACGCCGCTGCGCAGCCGCTCGCCGGCGCGCCAGACATCGCCGCAGACTGCCATCGGGCTCGGGTCGATGTCGGGGCGCTCGCGCCGCCATTGCGCGAGGATGTTGTCCATCGGTGCCCCTTGCGGGGATGTGGAATCGCCTTGACCCATAAAACTCCTCATCCTAGTATTTCGACATCGAATTACTTGATGTCGAGACTTTAGGAATCGTATCGGGTTTGGCCGAGCGAGACAACGCGAGCCGTGATGGTTCCCGCTGAAGCCACAGGGCGTCGACGCGAGCGGGTGCTATGTAGCGGAACACGCATGAAACCTGTCCAAGCGACTCATTATTTCGATATCAAATAACGTGACATGGAGATTTCTCATGCAGTTCAACCGCCTGACGCTCATGTTGGCGACCGCTGCGGCACCCGTTCTGTGGGGCACGACATATCTGGTGTTCACGCAAACGCTGCCCGTTGGTCACCCGTTGCTGGTCGGCGCGCTGCGTGCGCTCCCGGCAGGGGTGCTGCTCATGCTTCTCGGCCCGGGCCTGCCGCCGCGTAGCAAGTTGCTTCCCTTGCTGTTTCTCGGGCTGGCGAATATCGGCGTGTTCTTCGCGCTCTTGTTCTTGGCGGCGCAGCGCCTGCCAGGCGGCGTGGCAGCGACGATCATGTCGGCGCAACCGCTGGTGGTGGCGCTGCTGGCGTGGCCCCTGCTGGCGCGCAAGCCGCGTCCGGCGCAACTGGCGGCAGCGCTGGCAGGGTCGATGGGGGTGGGGCTGCTGATTCTCGGCCCAGCGGCCAGGCTCGATGCGATTGGTGTGGCGGCAGCCCTGGCCGCTGCGTTTTCGATGGCGATCGGCACCGTGCTCATTGAACGCTGGGGCCGAATCGGCACGCCGCTGGCGGTGGCTGCCTGGCAGCTCGCGCTGGGCGGGCTGGTGCTGCTGCCAGTGGCGTTGTTCGTGGAAGGCTTGCCGCCCATGCTCACAGCGCGCAACGCGGTGGGCTTTGCGTACCTTATCGTCATCGGCACGGCGTTGGGCTACTGGCTATGGGTGCGCGGTATCGGCGTGCTCGGCGCAGACGTGACGTTTCTGTCGTTGCTCAGCCCGCTGACGGCGACCGTGCTCGGCGCGCTGGTCCTGGGCGAGTGGTTCAGCCCGATGCAGACGGGCGGAGCGGTGCTGATCCTGGGCGCAACGGTGGCGGGGATGGCGTTGTCGCGGCGGGCACGGCGAGAGCCCGCAGTGCAGCGTCCTGGCTCAAGCGAGCAGCTGCAGCCGCATTGATTTGCACACTACCGCCGTACCATCGGCCGCATCGGCGCTTCGTCGCCATTATCAACAGGCGCAGCCCCCAGATATTGCATGTTCGACCGATATTCGGGCAGCTTCGCCATCGTCATATGGCGGGCGTCGGCAAACAGCGTGAGCGTTTCGGGCAAATGACGCGACAGCACCGCCATCCGCGTGCGTCCCGACGGGTGCGTCGACAGAAACTGCTTTTGCTCCGTCCCGCCGATCGAACCCATTTTCTGCCACAGCGTGAGCGCGGCGCGCGGGTCGTAGCCGGCGCGGGAGGCGATGTCCATGCCGACCAGGTCGGCCTCGGTTTCCTCCGCGCGCGAGAAGGCCAGCAGGTGCATCTTGGCGCCTTCGCCGAGGTCCGTATCGCCCCGGTTGCCGAAGCCGAACAATTGCGAGATGACGTTGGCGCCCAGGTTGGTGATTTCACGCTGGCCGGCGCGGGCGCGGGCGTGTTCGCGCAACGCGTGGGCGATCTCGTGGCCGAGCGCCATGGCGAGTTCGTCGTCCGTCAGCTTGAACTGTTCGAGCAGGCCCGAGAACACGGCGATCTTGCCGCCGGGCATGCAGAACGCGTTCACCTGCGACGAGCCGATCAAGTTGACGTCCCACTGCCAGTGCGTGGCGTCGGGGTTCCAGCGCGGTGCCTGAGGTGTGAGCCGTTTGACGATGCCGCGGATGCGGATCAGATCCGGCACGTTGTCGGACGCCAGCGCGCCTTCGTGGGCCGCGTTGTCGATGATCCCCTGATATTCGGCCAGCGCGCGCTTATCGATTTCCTCGGCCGGAATGACGAGCCGGATGTTGGGCGATGTGGTGGTGGGCGCTTCCAGCTTCACGCCGTCGGCGGGGACGGGCAGCGGGCCGTCCATGGCGGTTGCCCACGCAGATAGCGCGAGGCCGAAAGTGGTCAGCAGGGAGCGTGTGACGCGGGGCATATGGGTGAGGGGACGGATCCGTGCGACATAATATCGGCCAACGCCGCGCGCCACGCTACGTGGCAACCCGCATTCGCCTTCGCCACCGGCCCGCCGCATGACCTTCCACGATTACCTCGATATTTTTCGCAACCGCCGCATCGGCGCCATGTTGTTGCTGGGCTTTGCCTCCGGCCTGCCGCTGGCGCTCACCTCGGGCACGCTGCAGGCCTGGATGACGGTGGAAGGGCTGGATATCCGCACCATCGGGTTGTTCTCGCTGGTGGGGCAGGCGTACATCTTCAAGTTCCTGTGGGCGCCGCTGATGGACCGCTTCACGCCGCCGCTGATGGGCCGGCGGCGCGGCTGGCTGGTGCTGACGCAGGCCGGGCTGGTGGTGTCGATTGCCGCCATGGCCTTCACGCCGCCGCACGCCGCGCTCTGGGCACTGGCCGGGCTTGCCGTGCTGGTGGCGTTTTTGTCGGCGTCGCAGGACATCGTCTTCGATGCCTACAGCACCGATGTGCTGCATACGAGCGAGCGCGGCGTCGGCGCAGCCGTGAAGGTGCTCGGCTACCGGCTGGCGATGCTGGTATCGGGCGGCCTGGCGCTGTATCTCGCCGATCGCGTGATGGGCTGGAGCAACATGTATCTGCTGATGGCCGCCCTGATGGCGCTGGGTATCTTCACCACACTGTGGTCGCCCGAGCCGGAGGTGTCGGCGCGCCCACCGCGCAGCCTGCAGGAAGCGGTGGTCGGCCCGCTGCGGGACTTTTTCTCCCGCCGTGGCGCCTGGGCGCTGCTGGCGCTGATCGTGCTCTACAAGCTGGGCGATGCGTTTGCGGGCAGCCTGTCGACCACGTTCCTGATCCGCGGCGTCGGCTTTTCTGCGGGTGAGGTCGGCATCGTCAACAAGACGCTCGGCTTGGCCGCCACCATCGTGGGCGCACTGTATGGCGGCACGCTGATGGTGCGGCTGGGGCTGGTGCGCGCGCTGCTGATCTTCGGCGTGCTGCAGGCCGTGTCGAACCTGGGCTACTGGGTGCTGGCCGTGACGCCGCAGCACCTGTGGACGATGGCGGTGGCCATCGGCATCGAGAATATCTGCGGCGGCATGGGCACGGCGGCCTTTGTGGCGCTGCTGATGGCGCTGTGCAACCGGTCGTTCTCGGCGACGCAGTATGCGTTGCTGTCGGCGCTGGCTTCCATCGGCCGCGTGTACGTCGGGCCCACCTCGGGCTACCTCGTTGAAGCCTACGGCTGGCCCGCGTTCTATCTGATGACCGTGGTGTTTGCCTTCCCGGGCCTGGCGCTGCTTTGGTGGATGCGCGGCACGATCGGCCGCTACGAAGCCGAGCAGAACGAACGCGCCTTGGAAGCCAAAACAGCCAAGGCCGCGTCAGCCTGATCGACTAACCCAAGCGGTTCGAGCGGTCGGCGTCCGCAAAGCCGGCCAGCGGCAGTGCTGCATCGATGCCTTTGCCCAGCGCGATGGCTTTGAACAGCTCGCCCATTTCGGCTTCGGAGAGCAGCTTCTGCACGGCATTGGCTGCCGGCAGAAACTGCATCGGGTCGGACGGGTCGAGCCTCATCAGCAATTCGCCCACACCGGCGCTCAACAGAAAGCGCGCCTGGCTCGTATAGCCGAGCAGTTCCAGCCCGGCTTCCTGGCCCGCCTGTGCAATCCCCGAAAAATCGACGTGCGCGGTGATGTCCTGCAGGCCGGGCAGCCAGAACGGATCGTCGTGCGCGTGCTGGCGGTAGTGGCACATGAGCGTGCCGTTGGCGCGGTGCGCGTGGTAGTACTCGGCAGCCGGGAAACCGTAGTCGATCAGCAGCAGCAGGCCGCGTTCTAGCGCTGCGCCGGTGCTGCGGATGAAGCCCTCGGCGGCCTCATGCGATTCGGTAACGAAATCATCCGTGCCGGGCAGGGCGGCCAGCTTGGCTGGGACCTCTGACGGATCAACAAGCCGGTCTTCCCATTGCAGGCCGTGCTCCGCATCTAGCATCACGCCGCGCTGGTGCCACATGCCGCCGCGCCGCGCCCACAGCGACACGGGCATCGCATCCAGCACTTCATTACCGACCATCACGCCGGTGAACGGTGCGGGCAATGTGTCGTGCCACTGCGCCAGGGCGCCCAGTTCGGGGCCGAGCGCAGTCAGACGCTCCTGCTGGCGCTGGCGCAGCTCGCCGGAGAGTTCGACGATGCCGTAGCCGTCGGGCCGCACGCTCAGCGCATCCAATTCGATAAGGATGTCGGCGGCCAACTTGCCGGTGCCGGCGCCAAATTCCAGCACGTGGCGCTGGCCTTCGGGCAATGCCTGCAGCACCTGCGCGAGCTGGTGCGCCACGGTGCGGCCGAAGAACGGCGTCAGTTCGGGCGCGGTGATGAAGTCGCCGCCGTCCTCCACGCGGCGGCCGAATTTGGCCGCGCCGCCGCTGTAATAGCCCAGGCCGGGCGCGTAGAGCGCCAGTTCCATGTAGCGGTCGAACGGAAGCCAGCCGCCGGCGGCCGCAATGGCGTCGGCGATCACGGCGAACAGGTGCGCGGACTGCGCCTGCGCCGCCTCGTTGGGAAGCGGTAAACTCACGGTTTTGCTCATCGGCGAATTGTAAACAATGGCGCAGACGCCCAACCAGTCCACTGCGGAATCGACCGCAGAATCCGCTACACAGCGGCGCATCGCTCTCGTCACAGGCGCAGGCCGTCGCGTGGGGCGCGTCATTGCCCTGGCCCTGGCCCGTCACGGCTGGGATGTGGCAGTGCATTGCCACCGCTCGCGCACCGAGGCCGACGCCGTGGCCGCCGAGATCACCGCCATGGGCCGGCGCGCCGCCGTGCTGCAGGCCGACCTGTCGGACGAAGCCGCCGCCGGCCGCCTGATCGCCGATTGCAGCGCTGCATTGGGTACGCCCACGTGCCTGGTCAACAACGCGTCGCTGTTCCAGTACGACGTCGCGACCAGCTTCAGCTATGCGTCGCTCGATACGCACATGCGCACCAACGTGGCGGCGCCGCTGCTGCTGTCGCGCGAGCTGCACCGTGCGCTGACTGCCGATGGCGCCGAGCACCGCGGCGTCGTCATCAATCTGCTCGACCAGAAGCTCGATAACCTGAACCCGGATTTCCTCTCTTACACGTTGTCGAAGGCGGCGCTGTCGACCGCCACGATGCAGCTTGCGCAGGCGCTGGCGCCCGCGCTGCGCGTGGTGGGCGTGGCGCCGGGCATCACGATGGTGTCGGGCGACCAGTCGCAAGGCGGGTTTGCACGCGCGCACCAGATGACGCCGCTGGGCCAGTCGTCCACGCCGGAAGACATCGCCGAGGCGGTGTGCTACCTCGCCACCGCCCGCGCCGTCACCGGCACCACACTGTTCGTCGACGGCGGCCAGCACCTGATGCCGCTGGCTCGCGACGTGATGTTCCTGACTGAATAATCTTTCCCCGGACGCTCCCATGCTTTCCCTGCTATCCCACCCGCGCCTGTCGCACTGCCGCCGCATGTTCCTGCGCAACTACGAAGTGCAGATCAACATCGGCGTGCATGAATTCGAGAAAAAGGGCGAGCAGCGCGTCCTGATCAACATCGAGCTGTACGTGCCGCTGGAGCATTCGTCGCCCACGGAAGACAAGCTGCATGAAGTGGTGGATTACGACTTCATGCGCGAGACCGTGGCGCGGCGCATGGCGCAAGGCCATATCCATCTGCAGGAGACGCTGTGCGATGACGTGCTGACGGCGATGCTCAAGCACCCGCATGTGCTGGCCGCGCGGGTGTCGACGGAGAAGCCGGATGTGTATCCGGATTGTGAGTCGGTGGGGGTGGAGGTGTTTCGGATTAAAGAGTCGGGCTGAGGGCTTTTTTTGATGCTCGTGTAGCGTCCCTTGTTTCACCCCCTGCCGGGGGCGACTTACTTTCTTTGTCTTGCCAAAGAAAGTAAGCAAAGAAAGGCGCGCCCGAGATGGCGAAAGACTCCTTGAATTT
>NZ_JASATD010000030.1:0-49024 GCF_038440115.1 Ralstonia sp. OTU4908
CTTTGGCAAGACAAAGAAAGTAAGTCAGCCCCGGCAGGGGATGAAACAAGGGATGCACCACCAACAAAAAACCCACCCCAAACACACGAAAACTCAGAACCCCACCGGACTAGGCACACTCCCTTCTTTCCCATAATTCAGCCAAGCCTCGCCCAACTGCGCATGCAGTTCCTCATTGGAACTCGCCGCCATCCCCAGATTGCGCAACATCCCGTCCTTCACGCCGTAAATCCAGCCATGAACAGTCAGCGGCTGCCCGCGATCCCACGCGTCCTGCACGATCGTCGTCAGGCACACGTTGTTGACCTGATGGATCACGTTCAGCTCGCACAGCCGGTCATGCTGATCCTGCTCACGAACCACGGTGCCGAGATAGGTTTCGTGCTGCTCGGCCACGTCGCGCACGTGACGAATCCAGTTGTCTGCCAGACCAAACCGTTGCTTCGTCAGCGCGGCCTTCACGCCCGAACAGCCGTAATGACCCACCACCGTGATGTGCCGGATCTTCAGCACCTCCACCGCGAACTGCAGCACCGACAGGCAGTTCAAGTCCGAGTGCACCACGACGTTGGCGATGTTGCGGTGGACGAACACCTCGCCCGGCGGCAGACCGATGATCTGGTTGGCCGGCACGCGCGAATCCGAGCAGCCGATCCACAGGTATTCCGGGTTCTGCTGGTTGGCCAGATTCGAGAAAAACGCCGGGTCTTCAGCGTTGACGCGCTCGACCCACTTCCGGTTGTTCTCGAACAGCTCTTTGATGCGATGTGGCATGGTTTCCCGTCGTGTTGAGAGGGTTAAGCGGCGGCGCGCTGCAGCGTCGTGTTGTCTTGCGCTGCGTTGTCGGGCGCGCTCGCGCCGTAGCGATTGACGAAGCGTTCGGCTGCGTCATACGCGTAGAAATCGTGCATCTGCCCCGTGAGCAGACGCTCCTTGTACCCCTGCCACATGGAAGCTTCAAAGAAGTCTGCGTGGTGCTTGAGGAAGGCTTCGCGCACGCGCGGGTCGCCCAGCAGGAACGTGCGGTACGTCTCGGGAAAAATGTCGTGCGGGCCGACGTTGTACCAGACCTCGCCGGACATTTCTTCTTCTTCCGTGCGCGGTTCGGGCACGGTGCGGATGTTGCAGTCGGTGAGGTATTCGATCTCGTCGTAGTCGTAGAAGACCACGCGGCCGTGGCGCGTCACGCCAAAGTTCTTGTACAGCATGTCGCCCGGGAAGATGTTCGCGGCGATGAGTTCCTTGATGGCGTTGCCGTATTCGATGATGCCGTGTTCGACCTGCGCATCGGTGCCTTCCTGCAGCCAGATGTTCAGCGGCGTCATGCGGCGCTCGATGTAGACGTGGCGAATGACGATCTCTTCGCTGCCGTCTTCGCTGCGCTGGTATTCGACCATCGACGGCGCGTGCTTCTCCAGCTCCTTGATGAGGTCGTCGTCAAAGCGCGAGAGCGGGAAGGACACGTCGGAATACTCCAGCGTATCGGCCATGCGCCCGACGCGGTCGTGGCGCTTCACCAGCTGATACTTGCTCTTGATCAGCTCGCGCGTGGTTTCCTTGGGCGGCGGGAAGTAGTCCTTGATGACCTTGAACACGTACGGGTACGAGGGCAGCGTGAACACCAGCATCACGAGGCCCTTGATCCCCGGCGCGATGATGAACTTATCCGACGAGTGCTGCAGGTGATGCAGGAAGTCGCGATAGAACAGGTTCTTGCCCTGCTTCTGCAGGCCGAGCGAGGTGTAGATCTCGGCGCGCGGCTTGCGCGGCATCAGGTCACGCAGGAAGGTCACGTAGGCAGACGGGATCTCCATGTCCACCATGAAATACGAGTGCGTGAACGAGAACAGGATCAGCAGCTGTTCCTGCCGCAGCAGCACCGTATCGAGCGAGAGCTGGCCTGCGGCATTGCGCAGGATCGGCACGGCCAGCGGGAACGTCTTGTCGCCATTGATCACGCGCCCGATGATGTACGCCGCCTTGTTGCGGAAGAACAGCGACGACAGCACGTGGATCTGGAAATTGGGCGCGATGCGGAAATCGCCGAAGTGCTCGCCCACCGCGCGCACCACGTAGCCGATATCACGCTCCAGGTCTTCAAACGGCGCGTTGAGCTGGAAGTTGTGGACGATGCGCTCGAAACAGGCACCCAGGCCGTCGCGCGTGCCGGGGTAGTACGCGCGGTACGTCGGCTTGGTGGGCGACTCTTCATTCTCGATGTACTCCGTCGAGATGGCCGGGCGCACGAAGATGAAATCGTTGTTGAAGTACGAACGATGCAGGATGCGCGTGCACACCGAGTTGAAGAAGGTCTCGGCGCACTCGGGCTGATGATGGTTGGTCAGCAGGCCGATGAAGTGCAGCTTGATCTGGCGCCAGATCTCGTCGTCGATGTTCTCGGCGTCGTATTCGTCTTCGAGGATGACCGACGCTTCGCGCACGCGCTCGTCGTAATAAGCAATGCGGTCCCGCTGCAACTGCTGCAGGCCGGCCCAGTCTCCGGTCTCGAACGCAGTCTTGGCCTGTACGCTGACCTCGCGAAACAAGCGATAGTGCTTGTCGAAGCCGTCGAGCATCGTGCGGGCAACGTCGAAGGCGATCTGCGACGAGAGGAGCTTGGGGAAATGGGACATGGCGTGTGCGCGGGGGCAGGGAAGCGGCAAAACCAGCAAACCAGGCAGACCTAGATTGTAGGGTCTTCGGTACCGTGTTCGCGTCCTGAAACCGTTGCGCCTCCTTATCCGTTTGGCTGATGGCCCCGTGCCCCAGCCCCGCCTGCTCTCGCCAGTTACATCGTCTCTGCGTACAGCTCGCGGCCGATCAGCATGCGGCGGATTTCCGACGTGCCGG
Source organism: Ralstonia sp. OTU4908 (assembly GCF_038440115.1). Classification (NCBI taxonomy): domain Bacteria; kingdom Pseudomonadati; phylum Pseudomonadota; class Betaproteobacteria; order Burkholderiales; family Burkholderiaceae; genus Ralstonia; species Ralstonia sp. OTU4908. The sequence goes on from NZ_JASATD010000030.1 coordinate 2,851, forward strand.
CGCCAATCTCGTACAGCTTGGCGTCGCGCCACAGGCGGCCGACCGGGAATTCGTTGATGTAGCCATTGCCGCCCAGGATCTGGATGGCTTCGCCGGCCATCCAGGTGGCCTTCTCGGCGGTGTAGAGGATCACGCCGGCGCAGTCCTTGCGCACCTGGCGCACGTGGTCGCGGCCCAGTGAGTCGAGGTTCTTGCCGACCGTGTACAGGTACGCGCGGCAAGCCTGCAGCGTGGTGTACATGTCAGCCATCTTGCCCTGGATGAGCTGGAATTCGCCAATGCTCTGGCCGAACTGCTTGCGGTCGTGGATGTACGGCGTGACCACGTCCATGCAGGCCTGCATGATGCCGATCGGGCCGCCGGAGAGCACCGCGCGCTCGTAATCCAGGCCGCTCATCAGCACCTTGGTGCCGCCGTTTTCCTGGCCGAGGATGTTCTCCACCGGCACTTCCACGTTCTCGAACACCAACTCGCCCGTGTGCGAGCCGCGCATGCCGAGCTTGTCCAGCTTCTGCGCCACCGAGAAACCCTTCATGCCTTTTTCGACGATGAACGCCGTCATGCCGCGCGCGCCCAGTTCGGGCTCGGTCTTGGCATAAACGACCAGCACATCGCAGTCGGGGCCGTTGGTGATCCACATTTTTGTGCCGTTCAGCACGTAGCGGTCGCCTTTCAGCTCCGCGCGCAGCTTCATGCTGACGACGTCCGACCCGGCATTCGGCTCGCTCATCGCCAGCGCGCCCACCCATTCGCCCGACACCAGCTTGGGCAGGTACTTGGTCTTCTGGGCCGCCGTGCCGTTGCGGTGGATCTGGTTCACGCACAGGTTCGAGTGCGCGCCATACGACAGGCCCACCGACGCCGATGCGCGGCTGATTTCTTCCATGGCGATCATGTGCGCCAGGTAGCCCATGTTGGCGCCGCCGTATTCCTCCGCCACCGTGATGCCGAGCACGCCCAGCTCGCCCATCTTGCGCCATGCGTCCATCGGGAACTGGTCGGTGCGGTCGATTTCGCCGGCACGCGGTGCCAGCTCGCCCTGCGCCCAATCGCGCACGGCCGAACGCAGCATCTCGATGTCTTCGCCCAAGTCGAATTTCAGGCCGGGCAGATCAATCATGGTGGTCTCCTTGGGCGCGGTTCGAGCCGCGGGTGTCTCTAGTCAGTGGTCTGGCGATGTGCGGTGCGCGTCGCTTATGGCGGGCGCCGCGGGGCCGGGAGGGTGCAGCAGGGTGTTGGGTATTGTATTGACGTTTACGTAAACGTCAATGACCGTCCATTACGTAGATTTGCGGAATCAGGCGGCCTTGCGGCGCTTGGTCGGCTTGACCGTGCCGGCCTGCGCGTCTTCCAGCAGGCGCCGGCACTGGCGTTCGTGCTGGTCGATCTCGGCCAGTTGGGCGTTCAGATCCTCCAGTTGCTGCGTGAGTACTGCGCGGTGCTGGGCCAGCGACGCCAGGAAGCGCTCCAGCTGCGGCACGGTATCCCGCGGTGACTCATACAGGTCCAGGATCTCCTTGATCTCACCCAGCGACAGGCCGAGCCGCTTGCCGCGCAGGGTCAGCTTCAGGCGTGTACGCTCGCCGGCCGAATACACCCGGCGACGCCCGCCCGGGCCTTGGCGATCCGGCGCCAGCAGGCCCTGGTCTTCGTAGAAGCGGATGGCGCGCGGCGTGATGTCGAACTCGCGGGCAAGGTCGGTGATGGTGAAGCTTGCGTCGGCAAGCGCGCCGGTATCGCCCGATTCAAGATCGGCGGCGACCGCAGCGGCGGCAGACGGAGTAGAGGCAGACATACGGCGGGGGAACGGAGTAACGACAGAGGTGTGATGACACATGCACGCCGGGCAGCGACATTAAGTTTTCGCTTAAGATGGATGACCGGCGGCAAATTGACGTTTACGTTAGCGTCAATGGCGCCAAACCGCAATCGCAGAGACCGCCCCGACGCACCCAAAGGCGGCGACCGAGACCCCACCCACATGAACGCGCTCGAACACCAACTCGACTATCCCTTTGGCGACACGCTTCCCGAGGGCGGCACGCGGTTTGAAGTCGCCCCTGGCGTCTACTGGCTGCGCATGCCGCTGCCGTTTGCGCTCGATCACATCAACCTCTGGCTGCTGCGCGATCGCCAGGACGGGCAGGACGGCTGGACGATCATCGATTGCGGCATCAACCACGAAGCGATTCGCGGGTACTGGGAAACGATCTTCGCGAACCACCTCGACGGCCTGCCGGTGCTGCGCGTGCTGGTCACGCACTGTCATCCGGACCACGTCGGCCTGTCGAACTGGCTGTGCGAAGGCGGCGACCAAAAACGCTGGAACGTGCGCCTGTGGATGAGCCTGGGCGACTACGCCTTCGCGCGCATGCTGGTGGGCGGCACGGGTGCGTCGAATGCCGGCGGCGAATTTGCCGCGCGCCATTTCGAGCGCCACGGCTTGACCGACCCGACTTCCATCGAAGGCATCCGCAATCGCAAGGATTACTACAGCACGCTCGTGCCCGGCGTGCCGAGCCAGTACCGCCGCCTGATGGACGGCAATGTCGTCACCATCGGCGAGCACAAGTGGCGTGTCATCACCGGTTTCGGCCACGCGCCCGAGCACGTCGCGCTCTACAGTGAAGATGCCAATGTGCTGATTTCCGGCGACATGGTCCTGCCGCGCATTTCCACCAACGTGAGCGTGTTCGATCTGGAGCCTGAAGCGGATTCGCTCACGCTGTATCTGGATTCGCTCGGCAAATACGAGCCGCTGCCCGCGGATGTGCTGATTCTGCCGTCGCACGGGCGGCCGTTCCGGGGGCTGCATACGCGCATTCGGCAACTGCGCGATCACCATGCGGATCGCCTGGCCGAAACGTTGGCCGCGTGCAAGGCCGCGCCGCAATCGGCACGCGACATCGTCAACGTCATCTTCAAGCGTCAGTTCGATGTGCACCAGATGACCTTCGCGATGGGCGAGGCGCTTGCTCACCTGCATGCGCTGTGGCATCAAGGCGAACTGGTGCGCGAAACCGGCGCGGACGGTATCGTTCGATTCCAGGCCGCTGCATAACCACACAACCCGTGCTTTCCACCGGAGCCGACCATGGCTGACCAGCATGACGTTCTCGACGACAGCGCCGTCGTCCTGCCGTTTCCCGCGCAAACGCCGACTGCGCCGTATTACGCGGTGATTTTTTCCTCCACGCGCACCGACGGCGACAACGGCTACGGCGCCATGGCCGACCGCATGGTGGAGTTGGGCCGCAGTATGCCGGGGTTTCTCGGCATCGAATCCGTACGCGATGAGCTGGCCGGCGATCAGGGGCGGCCGGGTATCACCGTGTCGTATTGGTCGTCGCTGGAGGCCATTCGCGAATGGAAGAACCAGAGCGACCACCTTGCCGCCCAGAAGCTGGGACGTGAGCAGTGGTATGCGTCGTACCACCTGCGCATTGCCAAGGTCGAGTACGACTATGGGTTCGAGCGATAACGTATCGCTGCGGCCAACAAAAAACCCGCCAACCGGCGGGTTTTTTTCGGCCTGAAGATTTGGCCCTAACGCAGCGTCTTCGCAAATTGCCCCAGATACCGCACGCCATCAATCGCGCGGCTGCCGTACCACGACACCATTTCGCCATCAACGAGGTAGACCGGCTTGCCGATCTGCTTTTCGAGCGCATCGACGTGCTCTTCGGTAAAGCTGTAAGGCTCGGTGGAGAGCAGCACGCAGTCGATGTTGCGCACGACATCATTGCTCCAGCGGAACGTCGGGTAGCGCGTGTCGGGACGGTTGGGGCGGGCACAATCGCCGCTCTTGTCGGTGCCGCATTGCACGGGCGCAGGGTCGTCCGGCCACGTATGGCAGTTGACGAGTTTGAGCATGCGCGAGATGTACGTATCGCGCGACACCGTCATCCACGGGTCTTGCCAGATGGCGTACAGCACGCGGTGCGGCAGGAAGTGGCGGCCGCGCAGCGCCTCCAGCTCCTGCGTGAGCGCGTCCGCCAGCTTTTGTGCCTGCGCCTCGCGGCGGAAGATGCCGCCCAGCAGCTGGTATAGCGCGAGATTGTCTTCGGGCGAGCAAGGATGGGTGACGATGATGTGCGGGATGAACTCGCGCAGCCTGTCGACGGTCGGGCGTGTGTTCTCGTCAATGTTGACGATGACGTGCGTGGGCGCCAGCTCGCGCAACTTGTCCAGTTTGACGGTCTTGGTGCCGCCAACCTTGGGCACGTTGCGCACCGCTTCGCGCGGGTGGATGCAGAAGCCGGTGCGGGCCACAAGCTGATCGCCCAGGTCGAGCGAGAACAGCAGATCGGTAATCGAAGGGACCAGGCTGGCGATGCGCGGTGTGGTGTCGACAGGGGCGTGGGCGAGCCCAGCCGCATCGGTGTAAGTCATGACGAAATCTCGGGGTTGCGGGGTTTGCGCCCGGCGCGCGCAAACGCAAAGTCATAGAGCCCGCGCGGCAGCACGTGCAGCAGCTTGGCGACGATGCCCATCGGCCATGGCAGCACCGTGAAGCGCACGCCGCGATGGATCGCATTCACGGCTTTCAGCGCGAAGCGGTCCACCGGCATCAGGAAGGGCATCGGATACGGATTGTGTTCGGTCATCGGCGTGCGGATGTAGCCGGGGGCGATCGTCACCACGCGCAGCCCAAGCGGGCCGAATTCCACGCGCAGGCTTTCCATCAGCTTGATCACCGCCGACTTGGAGGCGCTGTACGCCGCCGCACCCGGCAGCCCGCGCACGCCCGCCACGCTGGCAATGCCGACCAGCGTGCCGCCGGGCTGCCCAGGCTTGGCGCGCGCCAGCATCGGCCCGACAAACGGCTGGAACGTGTTGAGCACGCCCATCCAGTTGGTGTCCATCACGACAGCAAAGGCTTTCAGGTCGCCGGGTTCGCGCAAGTCCGTGCCGACCGAGATGCCGGCGTTGGCGATCACCACATCGGGCAGCCCGGCCGTGGCGATAAAGGCGTTGGCCGCGTCGCGCATTGAATCGGCGCTGCGCACGTCGGCGGCGTAGCAGTGGCAGCGGCTCTGGAGGGCGGCTGGCAGGGTCTGTACAAACGCTTGGAGCGCGTCGACACGCCGTGCGACCAGCCCGATCGTTGCGCCCTGCGCTGCGTACTGGCGAGCCAAGGCTTGGCCGATGCCGCTGGAAGCGCCGGTGATGAAGACGATCTCGCTCATGTCGATGTCCTGGTAGGTGTGAAGAAGGCCGACGCACAAAAAACGCCCGCACAGGGGCGGGCGTCGATGGCGGTGTCACGCCCGGGCGAATGCCCGGAAACGCGGCAACCCGTCACATCTTGCGGTTGCGCACCTGGTCGACGAGGTAGTCGAGCGTCTGGGCAGCGCCCACGTTGCTGCCGGCATCTGCCGGCGACGTGGTGTATTTACCCTGCACAACGACGGTCGGCACGCCTTCGATCTTGTACTGATCGGCCAGTTGCGCGGCGCGTTTGGTATTGGCGTTCACACTGAACGAGTTGTAGGTGTCGCGGAACTGCTTCTCGTCGACGCCGTTTGCAGCCATGAACTTGGCGATGTCATCGAGTTCGGACATCGAACGGTAGTTCTTGTGCAGTTGGTCGAACACGCGGTCATGCAGCGTCTTGCCGCTGGCGTCCTTGGCGTCGAGCTTGCCCAGCGCTTCCAGCGTGTAATAGATGCGGGTATGCGGCTCCAGCTTGGCATTGAAGGCGACCGGCACGCGCTTGATCACCACGTCCTTGCCTTGCTTGGCGACCCACGCCGTCCAGGTGTTTTCAAAGTCGTAGCAGTGCGGGCAGCCGTACCAGAAGAACTCCGTCACTTCGATCTTGCCTGCGGGCACGGGCTGCGGCGTTTGCAGCACTTTGTATTCCTTACCGGCGGTGGGCGTGGCGTTGGCCGGCGCGGTCATCAGGAAGCCGGCACCGGTGGCGAGGGCAATCAGGAAAGCAGCGAGTTTTTTCATGGTGAATGGACGACGAATTAGACGACGAACTGGACGAAGCGATGGAAAAACCAGCGAAATCCAGTGCAGAACCGACAGATGCCGCTGTCAGCGTAACTGAGACTCAGGTTTCTGACCGATCACAGCCTGCCGGGTTCACAGCAGGCTGCACGACTTGACGTTACTGGCGCGCGAAGCGGATGACCGACGATTCCACGCCCGTCGACTGCAGGCGGCTGCGTACAGCGGTCATCTCATCCAGCGAATTGAACGGCCCCAGGCGCACGCGGTACATGGTGGTGCCGTTCACCTCGCGCTGTGTCACCTTGGCTTCAAAGCCCTGCATGGCCAGATTGCCCTTTTGACGCTCGGCGTCTTCCGACGATTTGTAAGCGCCCACTTGCAGGAAATAGCCTGTCTTGGCGGCATCCTGGCGAGCGATCTCTGCAATCGGGTCCGTGACCGGCTTTTCGTTGGAAGCCGTGACCGGCGGCTTGGGCGGTTTGGCGATCGGTGCGCTCGCCGTTTGCGGCGCCGAGCCCGGCTGCGCCGGGCGGATGGTGATGCCGGGCGGCGGATTATTCTGATCAGCGGGCTGATCGACCGGCTTGGCCGGCACGCGGCTCCACAGCGGTGCGTTGGGGTCAGCTGCCTGCGGCGCGCTGGCCTGAGGCGCGGGTTGTACCGGGGCCGGCAGCGTGTTGACCACGTTGCCCGCTTCGCTCGGCTTGGGCTGCGCGCCGCCACGCGATACGAAGGGCACCGGGGCCTTGGTGATGTACACCGCCACCACCACGGCGATCGCCAAACCGACGATCAAGCCCAACACCAGACCCAGAAACGTGCCGCCGCGTTGCGAGCGGGCACGGGAAGATTGCGTATTGCGTGCCATGTCGATCCTTCTAGAAGCGCCCGATTATAAGAGCGCCGTGTGATGCCCGATCGTGGGCATTTACATCTTTTGCGGCGCGGATACGCCGATCACCGTCAACCCGTTGCGCAGCACCTGGCGCGTGGCAGCCAGGAGCGCCAGACGGGCACGCTTGACGGCCTCATCGTCCACCAGTACGCGATCGGCGTTGTAGAACGCGTGGAAATCGCCCGCGAGGTCGCGCAGGTAGAAGGCCACGGCGTGCGGAGCCAGCTCCCGCGCGGCGTCGGCCAGCATGTCGGGGAATGCGGCCAGGCGTTGCACCAGGGCGGTCGCCTGCGGACTGACGTCCGGGCCCGTCACCGCAGCGAGATCGGCGTTGGTGAGCGAGGCGGGGTCAACGCCGGCGCGCTCGAACACCGAGCAGATGCGCGCGTGGGCGTACTGCACGTAGTACACGGGGTTCTCGTCGCTCTGCTTGAGCGCCAGATCCACGTCGAAGACGAATTCGGTATCGGCCTTGCGCGACAGCAGGAAGAAGCGCACGGCGTCGCGGCCGCGCGTGAAGCGCGCCGGCCAGTTCGGCTCGCCGGCTTCCACGCAGGCGCGGATGGTGTCGACACCGGCTTCGCTCTCGGCGTCGCCGTTGGACCATTCGATCAGGTCGCGCACCGTCACGTACGAGCCGGCGCGCTTGGAAATCTTCACCTCGGCGCCGTCCTTCATCACCGTGACCATCTTGTGCAGGACGTAATCGGGGTAGCCCTTCGGGATGCCGATGTTCAGGCCCTGCAGGCCGGCGCGCACGCGGGCGATCGTGCCGTGGTGGTCGCTGCCCTGCACGTTGATGACCTGCGTGAAGCCACGGCCCCACTTGGTCGTGTGGTACGCCACGTCGGGCACGAAGTACGTGTACGCGCCGTCGGACTTGCGCATGACGCGGTCCTTGTCGTCGCCGTCATCGGTCGTGCGCAGCCACAGCGCGCCTTCCTGCTCGTAGGTCTTGCCGGCAGCGACGAGCGCGTCCACCGTTTGCTGCACCTTGCCTTCGGTGTACAGCGACGACTCCAGGTAGTAACGGTCGAACTTCACGCCGAAGGCCTGCAGGTCGATGTCCTGCTCGTTGCGCAGATACGTCACGGCAAAGCGGCGGATGGCTTCGAGGTTTTCCACATCGCGCTCGCCGGTCACGGGTTCGCCATCGGAGGCGCGTACGGTCTTGCCGGCGAGGTAATCGGCGGCGATGTCGGCAATGTAGTCGCCGTTGTACGCGGCTTCAGGCCAGTTGGCGTCGCCGGGCTTGTAGCCGCGTGCGCGGGCCTGGACGGAGACGGCGAGGTTGTGGATCTGGACGCCGGCGTCGTTGTAATAGAACTCGCGGTGGACCTTGTGGCCTTGCCAGTCGAGCAGGCTCGCCAGCGCATCGCCCAGTGCGGCCTGGCGGCCGTGGCCGACGTGCAGCGGACCGGTCGGATTGGCCGAGACGAATTCCACCAGCACCGGCGCGCCGTCATGCGTGTTGGCGGCGCCGTAGCGGTCGCCTTCGGCAAACACGGCGGCGATCACGTCGGCACGCGCGGCGGCCGACAGGCGCAGGTTGATGAAACCCGGGCCGGCGATCTCAACGGCGGACACCAGACGCTGGCCGCGGGCATCGGCGCGGATGGCATCGGCGATCTTGCCGGCCAACTCGCGCGGGTTGGTGCCCAGGGGTTTGGCGAGCTGCAGCGCGACGTTGCAGGCGATGTCGCCGTGCGCGGCCTGCTTGGGGCGCTCCAGGACGATCTCCGGTCGGGCTTGGCCCTCGGGCAGCAGGGAGCCGACGGCGTCGGACAACAGTTGGGCGATCGTCTGTTTGTGGGAGGGCAGCATAAAGAAACCATGACGCCGGCAGTGCTGAAATGGATTGAAATCCAGTCCTGGCGCCGCCAGTTGCGTTGTTCGGGGAAAAGTACGAAATTTTATCAGGTGAGCCGCGGTCTCAGACGTATCCGCCCCGGTCGTGGCAAACCGTGGCTCCACCCAACCAAGGGAAACGAAGACATGATGATCACCTTTACTTCGCACGCTTCGCAGAAATTCTCGATGCAGAAGGATCTCGCCATGGTGTTGCTGGGCGTGATCGGCAAGACGCTGGGCGAGCGCGGTGTCATCACGCCCGAAGAAATGCCCCACGCCATCGACCGCCTCAAGCGGGCCATCAAGGATGACACGCACCAGGCACATATCAAGGTGGCCGAACTGTCGGCGTCCGAGTTGGACGAAAACGGCGAAGAAGAGCCGCCGCACCTCGGCCAGCGCGCCTATCCGCTGCTGCACATGCTGGAAGAATCGCTGGTCGAACAATCCAGCGTGCTCTGGGGCGTCTGAGCTTCGGACGCAGGCCAAAAAAAATGCCCGGCCGCCAAACGGGGCGGTCCGGGCATCCGGCCACTGCGGCCGGGAGCGGGGGAGGGGGGGCTGGCGCGCTGGCCGGTATCTCGTCCGACTGCTTTCGCTTTATTGGTCGTGAAGCATGTCGGACAACTCGTCCGCGTGTTCTTCTTCCACGGCCAGAATCTGTTCCAGCACGCGCCGCGTGGTGGGGTCTCGATCCCCGATGTAGCGGATCATCTCCAGGTAGCTGTCGATCGCGATCCGTTCGGCCACCAGGTTTTCCTTGATCATGTCGACCAGGCTGTCGGCTTCCACGTACTCGGAATGGCTTCGCGTGGACAGCCCTTCGGGGTTGAAGTTGGGCTCGCCGCCCAGTTGCACGATGCGGGCGGCGATGCTGTCGGCGTGGGCCTGTTCCTCGTTGGCGTGCACCAGGAATTCTGCTGCGATGGGTTCTGCGTTGATCCCCTTGGCCATGAAATGATGGCGCCGGTAGCGCAGCACGCAGATCAGTTCCGTCGCTAGCGCCTCGTTCAGCAGCCGTAGCACGGTCTCCCGATCGGCTTTGTAATCTTCGGTCACCGCACCTTCCTCGATGTGCTTGCGGGCACGTTCGCGCAAAGTCTTGATGTCGGTGAGAAAGCCGCTTTCCGAGGGGGCGGCGACGTTGGTCAGACTCATGTGGTTGCTCCTGCGGTGATGGGCGTAGAGGGTTATTCGCTACCGTCGCGACGGCCGCTGCCGGCCAGTGCCACGACCAAGCCGATCGCCGCGCCAATGGCCACGGCCACGCCAACCGCCCTGAACGGTGCCGCTGTGATGGTTTCTTCCGCGCGGCCGAGTGCCCAGTCCATGCGTTCGCGGGCCTGGTGGGCACGCTCATTGGCGGCGCGGCGCAGCTGGTCGGCACGCGCCTGAAGCGTACGGCTTGCGCGATCGGCTTCGGCGCTGCCTTCGTCCGTCAACGTATGGATGGCGTCCTCAAGCGAGCGCAGCAGGCTTTGAACATCTTCCACGGCGGGCCGAGAGGCGCTGCGGGCGTGGTCGACGGCGTCGCTGGCGCTGTCCATCACGCGGCGCGCGCGGTCGTTGACTTCATCAATCCGACTGCGGACGCGATGGTTGGCAAAAAGTGACATGGGGAGGCTCCTCGTCGTGACGCCGCAGGGCGGCACACACCTGCGGCGTGGTTGTCTTGAGTGCGATTCGGCTTGTGCAAAAGCGGGCCACGTGTCCCAAAACAGCTAGCAAGACACGGGCCGCGCATCCGCTCTGGGTTGGCCGCTAATCGACGGCCTTGAAGACCGTGACGCCCAACACCAGAAACAGCACGAACAGCACCACGAAGATGAAGAACAGGACCTTGGCGATACTTGCCGCACCTGCGGCAATGCCGGTAAAGCCCAGCACGCCTGCCACCAGGGAGATGATGGCGAAGATGAGTGCCCATTTGAGCATGTTGTCGTCTCCGATTCGGATGGATGGGATGCAGGGCACTGCCCTGCGGCGTACTCCCACGCACATTGCGTGCCTGACCCGGGTGCTTCCCAAGTGTCGCCCGGGGCGCCCACGCGGTATCATCCGAATTGCTAAAAAAACACAAACGCAACGCACGCCGCGTCGGGCGGTTTGACGTTTCCTATGGGTCTGCATGCCATGCGGTCATCCTTGCGCTCCACTCTGCTGCTCGCCGGCGGCATTCTGCTGACGCTCGGGGTGCTGATTGCCTCGGAGACGGGCAACATCCGCCTGAGCCAGGGCTATCGGCAGGTGATTCAGTCGCAGCAGGCTGAAACCGCCATCAACGAACTGCTGGCCGAACTGGTGAACGCCGAGGCCGGGCAACGCGGGTTCTTGCTCACGGGCAAGGACGAATACCTCGATCCGTACAACAAGGCCATCCCGCACATCCACGCGTTGATGGCGGAAATTCGCGATCACTACGCCAACGATCCGGACGCGCTCAAGCTGTTCTCGGAGACAGCGCTTCAGGTGAGCCGCAAGCTCACCGAGATGGAACTCACGCTCATCTATGGCAAGCGTGATCTGGAAGTGGCGCTCGATCTCGTGCGCACCGATTTCGGCAAGGCATCGATGGAAGCGGTGCGACAGGGGCTGGATCGACTGCGTCAGCGTGAGATCGCCACCGTGGCGCGCAGTCTTGAACACGCCGAGCGCGACCTGGCCCTCTCGCGCTACGGCATTGCGCTCATCACGGCGGTCAACATCATCCTGCTGGTGGTATTGGGCATGCAGCACGCCAAGCGCCTTGCCGTGACGGAGCGCGAGCGCGACATGGCCGAAGAGGAAAGCCAGAAACTCGACCGCATGGTGCGTGAGCGTACGCGACAGTTGAGCGACCTCGCCGCGCATTTGCAGCGCGTAACCGAAGACGAGAAGACGCGCCTGGCGCGCGAGTTGCACGACGAATTGGGCGCTATCCTCACCGCCACGAAGATGGATCTCCACTGGCTGCGCTCACGCGTGCACAGCAGCGAGCCGGCCGTGAGTGAAAAGATTACCCGCGTGATGGCCCACGTCGATCAGGGCATCCAGATCAAGCGCCGCCTGATCGAAGACCTTCGCCCGACCATCTTGCTGAACCTGGGGCTGGTGGAAGCGCTCTCGCAATTGACCGAAGACGTCGGTACGCGCAATGGCTGGCATACGGAAGTGAGCCTGCCCGACGATATGCCCAAGCTGACCGACGATGCGGCCATCGCGCTGTATCGGATCGTGCAGGAATCGCTGACCAACGCATCGAAATACGCGCATGCGACCACGGTGTCGGTGGCGCTCGATGTGGGTGAAGAGGGCGTGCGCTTGCGCGTGCGCGACAACGGCCGAGGTTTCCCTGCCGATATCGAGCGCCGCCGCATGGTTGGCCATCACGGCCTGCTGGGGATGGAGCAGCGTGCCATTGCGCTGGGTGGCACGCTCGTCATCGATTCCATGCCGGGCGGAGGCGTGACGATCATCGTCGAGCTGCCTCCCAGCGATGCCGTCTTCGACCGGAGTGCGGCCAACGAACCGTCGGGCATGCAGGCGCTGACTGGCGGGATTGCGCCCGCGCCGGGTCACGGCGGCGCAACGGTGTAGGTCGCTCGCCAGGTGCTGCCCAAACAAAAAGCCCCATCGCGGGGCTTTTTGTTTTTGATGCCGGAGTGGCTGACGCGGGCGTTACATCTTCTGCTTGACGTTGTCGGCCGAGTTCTCCAGCTTCTGACCACCGGTCTGGATGTCCTTGCCGGCGCCGGCCATGGTGTTGCAGCCAGCCAGGAACATACACGTCAGTGCAAGTGCGGCACACAAGGTCTTCATCGAACGCTCCTTGGGGTGAGAAATGGCGTTGGGTGCGCAGCGCGGCGGTATTTACGGCGCGCGCGAACAATCTCAGGGGTGGAAATGCTGGGCGGGCTGCGGACGGGGGCGACCCACGCCGGCGCGCTCTTCGATGACCTCGAACACCTTGTCGAGCTCGAGCGACTTGTCGAAGAAATAGTTGGCGCCAGCTTCAAAGCAGCGCTGCCGGTAGGTCGGCACTTGCGCGTGGTTGGTATAGACGATACGCACGCTGGGTGATGCCTGATCACGCAAGGTTTGAAGGACCTTGAACCCGTTGCCCTGCCGCAATTGCAGGTCAACGATCACGACGTCGTAGTTGCCTTGCCCGAGGAGGCGCAGCGCCAAATCTTCGGTGTCTGCCCATTCGACCGTCGCCACGAAGGCGGAGGCCTTGAGGTATTCCAACACCATGCCACGAAGCACAGGGGAGTCCTCGATCAGGAGGACACGCAGGCCACGGGCGGAGAGGGTGACGGCTTGATCCAGCATGGGTTGATGTTAGCCAGCGGGTTGCCGAGGTGGTATCAGGCGTTGTCCTACATGCCAGTTGGGTTTGCGGCGCGCCAAGGGGTTTTGGCACCCCACCGCATGCTACTCAACCAGGCCGTTCTTGATGGCGTAATACGTCAGATCGGCATTGGATTTCATGCCCATCTTTTCCAGAATCCGCGTGCGGTACGTGCTGACCGTCTTGACGCTCAGGAACAACTCTTCCGCGATGACCGATACCGATTGCCCGCGCGCCAGCTTGCAGAAGATCTGGAATTCGCGCTTGGACAGCGTCTGGTGCAGCGGCTGGTCGGTCGGTTTTTCCAGGCCGCCAATCAGCAGTTCGGCCACGGTCGGGCTGACGTAGCGACGGCCTTGCGACACGGTGCGGATGGCCTTGACCAGCTCGTCCGGCGCGCTTTCCTTGGTCAGATAGCCCGAGGCACCTGCGCGGATGAGATTAATGGCGTACTGGTCTTCCGGGAAGGTCGACAGGATCAGCACCGGCAGATCCGGATGGCGCTGGCGAGCCAGCTTGAGGGTGTCTATGCCGTTGCGATCGGGCATGGAAATGTCGAGCACCACGACGTCAAAGGCCCCGGTGCGGAGTTGCTCCATCACCTCTTCCCCGCTGGCCGCTTCCCCCGCGACTTCGATGTCCCGCTCTTCGGACAGAAACTGTCGAAGGCCGGCGCGGACGATCTCGTGGTCGTCCGCAATCAGGACGCGAATCATGCTGCTCCTTATGAGCGCGCTGGGCGGATTGCCCGACTCCATGCGCTGCGCTTGTTGGTTCGATACGACAGCAATTGTATCGGACTGTTGCGCCAAAACGGGGCCCCTCTTGCTGGCGGTTTGAGAAGGCGTTGTCTGCGTTTCCATAAGAGACCTCGGGAATGTGCATGAATCGCAACATGTCGATGCCTCCCAATGAGCAATCGGCGTGCCTGAGCGCGTGCGGCCAAAGAAAACGGGGCGGAAGAGTTCCGCCCCGAGGGTAGCCGGAATTGCCGGGCGGCCCCGGCTTTTCCGCGCAGTGACGTGTTACTTCGTCTGGGTCGTGGCGGCGGCGTTCGCGCCTGCGTCGGCGCTCAGGCCGGCGCCGGTGTCAGCCTTTGCGGCCTTGCCCGACTTCTCGGCCGACTTTTCCGTCTTGCTGACCGACTTGCCGGCCTTGTCTGCGGTCTTGTCGACGCCGGCTTCCGTCTTCGCCTTGTGCTCGTGCGCGGCCTTGGCGCCGTGCTCAGCCTTGGTGTTCAGTTGGCTCTTGGCGGACTCGGTGTCCAGCTTGGCGCCGCCGTCCGACTTCGCATCGGCCTTCAGGCCCACGCCGGCATTGCCTTGCGCGGGCGCCACGGCCGCAGTGCCGTTGCTTTGCAGCGATGCGCCGGCCGACGGGGTTTGTGCGTTGGCGTAGGCCGAAGCAGCAGCAATAGCGATGGCGGACAGGGAGATCAGCAGCTTGTTCATGGAGAGACTCCTTTCATTCTGAACTGCCACGCGAGGAATTCGTCGCGGCATCACTCCGTGTGTGTTGAGTGAATGCGTTCAGTCTATGGAGTCGTGCCGGTTACGACTGTTAGGGGGTGTAAGCCTTTGTAATGTAAGGATCGCCCCTCTTGAAACCCCGGAAAAGCCAACGCCAGCAAGGGTTTGCGGACGTAAGACACAGAGCGGATCACACCATGTCTTAAACGTCTTGTCACAGAATCAGAGATTCGGGGCGAGGGCGCGCTCCACAAAGGCGCGGTCTTCGCCGCTGCGGGCGATCATGTCGTCCACCTGATCCTGGCCGATCTTGCCGAGCGTGAAGTACGTGCTGGCCGGATGCGACAGGTAAAAGCCCGAGACGGACGCGGCGGGCGTCATCGCCAGCGCTTCGGTCAGGTCCATGCCGATCTCCTGCGCGTCGAGCACGCGGAACATGTCGCGCTTGACGGTGTGCTCCGGGCAGGCCGGGTAGCCGGGCGCGGGGCGGATGCCCTTGTATTCCTCGCGGATGAGCGCATCGTTGTCGAGCGTCTCATCCGGTGCGTAGCCCCACAAGTCGCGACGCACGCGGGCGTGCAGGCACTCGGCAAAGGCTTCGGCAAAGCGGTCGGCCAGCGCCTTGAGCATGATCGCGCTGTAGTCGTCGTTGTCGGCTTCGAACTGCTTCTCGCGCTTTTCCACCCCGATGCCGCCCGTCACGGCAAACAGGCCGATGTAGTCGGCAATG
Source organism: Ralstonia sp. OTU4908 (assembly GCF_038440115.1). Taxonomy (NCBI): domain Bacteria; kingdom Pseudomonadati; phylum Pseudomonadota; class Betaproteobacteria; order Burkholderiales; family Burkholderiaceae; genus Ralstonia; species Ralstonia sp. OTU4908. The sequence goes on from NZ_JASATD010000030.1 coordinate 18,087, forward strand.
CCGGTGTCCTTGGGCGCGATGAAATCCGCCAGGCAGCGGTTCGGGCGCATCACGCCATCGATGATCGGGCGCTCGCTCTGCTGGCGGATGTTGCGCCAGGTGAGCGCGACTTCCGAGCGCGATTCGTCGGTGTAAATCTCGATGTCGTCGTCGTTGACGGTGTTGGCCGGCAGCAGCGCGATCACGCCATTGGCCGTCAGCCAGCGCCCGGCGATCAGACGCGCGAGCATGCTCTTGCCGTCGGAGAACACCTTGCGGGCCGATTCGCCGACGATCTCGTCGTTGAGGATGTCCGGGAATTTGCCGGCCAGGTCCCACGTCTGGAAGAACGGGCCCCAGTCGATGTACTGCGCGAGTTCGTTCAGATCGTAGTTGCGGAACACGCGGCGGCCGATGAACTTCGGCTTGGGCGGCGTGTAGTTGCTCCAGTCGATCTTCGTCTTGTTGGCGCGCGCGGCGGCCAGCGACACCATCGGCGTGGCCTTCTTGTTGGCGTGCTGCGTGCGGATGCGGTCGTAATCCGCATGCAGTTCTTCCACGTAACGTGCGGCGCCTTCGTCGGACAGCAGGCTTGACGCCACGCTTACCGAACGCGAAGCGTCCGGCACGTAGACCACCGGCCCTTCGTAATTCGGGGCGATCTTCACGGCGGTATGCACGCGGCTCGTCGTCGCGCCACCGATCAGCAGCGGAATCTTCTTCACGCGGAAGTACTCGTCGCGCTGCATTTCCGACGCCACGTAGGCCATCTCTTCGAGCGACGGCGTGATCAGGCCCGACAGGCCGATGATGTCCGCGCCTTCCACCTTGGCCTTTGCCAGGATGTCGTTGCACGGGACCATCACACCCATGTTCACGACTTCGAAGTTGTTGCACTGGAGCACGACGGTGACGATGTTCTTGCCGATGTCGTGCACGTCGCCCTTGACGGTGGCGATGACGATCTTGCCGCGCGAGCGGACGTCGCCGCCGGCCGCTGCAATCTGGCGCTTTTCTTCTTCGATGAAAGGAATCAGGTGCGCCACCGCCTGCTTCATCACGCGGGCGGATTTCACCACCTGCGGCAGGAACATCTTCCCGGCACCGAAGAGGTCGCCCACGATATTCATGCCGTCCATCAGCGGGCCTTCGATGACCTGGATCGGACGGCCGCCGGCGGCAAAGATCTTCTGGCGGACTTCTTCGGTGTCTTCGACCACGTAGTCGGTGATGCCGTGCACGAGCGCATGCGCAAGGCGTTTTTCCACCGGCTCCTGGCGCCAGGCGAGGTTTTCTTCGCGGCGGGTACCCCCGCCTTTGTAGCGGTCTGCAATTTCCAGCAGGCGGTCGGTGGCGTCGGGGCGGCGGTTGAGCACCACGTCTTCCACGCGGTCGCGCAGTTCGGGGTCCAGGTTCTCGTAGACGCCAAGCTGCCCGGCGTTGACGATGCCCATGTCCATGCCCGCCTGAATCGCGTAGTACAGGAACACGGTATGGATCGCCTCGCGCACCACGTCGTTGCCGCGGAACGAGAACGACACGTTCGACACGCCACCGCTCACCTTCGCGTACGGCAGGTTCTGCTTGATCCAGCGCGTGGCTTCGATGAAGTCCACGGCATAGTTGTTGTGCTCTTCGATCCCAGTGGCCACCGCAAAGATGTTCGGGTCGAAGATGATGTCTTCGGGCGCGAAGCCGACCTTGTTCACCAGGAAGTCGTAGCTGCGCTTGCAGATCTCGGTCTTGCGGGCAAACGTGTCGGCCTGGCCTTGCTCGTCGAACGCCATGACTACGGCGGCCGCGCCGTAGCGCTTGATGAGCTTGGCGTGTTGCGCGAACTGTTCTTCGCCTTCCTTGAGCGAGATCGAGTTGACGATCGCCTTGCCCTGCACGCACTTCAAGCCTGCCTCGATCACGTCCCACTTGGACGAGTCGATCATGATCGGCACCCGCGCGATGTCGGGCTCCGAGGCGATCAGATTCAGGAAGCGCACCATCGCCGCCTTGGAGTCGAGCATCGCCTCGTCCATGTTGATGTCGATGACCTGTGCGCCGTTTTCGACCTGCTGGCGCGCCACGGCCAGCGCCTCGTCGAACTGGCTGTTCAGGATCATGCGCGCAAACGCCTTGGACCCGGTGACGTTGGTGCGCTCGCCGACGTTGACGAACAGCGTGCTCTCGCCGATGTTGAACGGCTCGAGGCCGGAAAGGCGCATGGGGTGGTCGGTCATGATCGTTTGATGCGAATGGGGACGGCGGTGTACGGGCGTGGGGCCTGTGCTCAGGCGGCTTCTTTGTATTGGCCGGGCCATGCGCGCGGTTTGCGATTCGCCACGCGATCGGCAATCGCCTTGATGTGCTCCGGCGTGGTGCCGCAGCAACCGCCCACCAGATTCACCAGGCCGGCCGAAGCAAACTCGTCGACCAGGCTGGAGGTGACCTCTGGCGTTTCATCGAAACCCGTGTCGCTCATCGGGTTGGGCAGGCCGGCATTCGGGTAGCACGAGACGGCCGCGTCGCAGATCTTCGCCAGTTCGGCAATGTACGGACGCATCAACGCAGCACCCAGCGCGCAGTTCAGGCCGAAGGTGATCGGCTTGGCGTGGCGCAGGCTGTTCCAGAAGGCTTCGACGGTTTGGCCAGAGAGGATGCGGCCCGAGGCGTCGGTGACGGTGCCGGAGATCATCACGGGCACGCGCTCGCCGGTGTCTTCGAAAAGCTGATCGATGGCGAACAGCGCCGCCTTGGCGTTGAGCGTGTCGAAGATGGTCTCGACCAGGAACACGTCCGCGCCGCCTTCGAGCAGCGCCTTACCCTGCTCGTAATACGCATCGCGCAGTTGGTCGAAGCTGACGTTGCGGGCGCCCGGGTCGTTCACGTCGGGCGAGATGCTCGCGGTCTTTGGCGTCGGCCCAAAGGCGCCGGCGACGAAGCGCGGCTTGTCGGGCGTGCTGTATTTGTCGCAGGCCTCGCGTGCGAGGCGGGCGGCCACGACGTTCATCTCGTAAGCCAGCTCCGCCATCTTGTAGTCTTCCTGCGCGATGGTCGTCGCACCGAAGGTGTTGGTTTCGATCAGGTCGGCGCCAGCCGCGAGATACTGCTCGTGGATTTCACGGATGACGTCGGGGCGGGTGAGCAGCAACAGCTCGTTGTTGCCCTTTACATCGATCGGATGGTCGGCAAATCGCTCGCCACGGTACTGCGCCTCATTCAGCTTGTAGCGCTGGATCATGGTGCCCATTGCGCCGTCCAGGATCAGGATGCGCTCGCGCAGCAGCGCGGGCAGGTTGGCGGCACGGGTGTAGGGCAGGGGCGCGGTCATGGGGTGGGACTCCGGGGTGCGGCGGCCGGTCGAATATTCAGAATTTGCGGCCAAAACGGAATTTTACCAGTCGCATCAATGACTTGCCGCCGTTGCGGGCAATCGCGCTTCTATAATCGACATCACGCCAATTGCTCTGCTCTGACGCCCGCCATGCAACTGCTCGACCCCACAGACGCCCACGCGTTCCTGCAGCGTACGCCTGCCGCCCTCTTTATCGACTGCCGCAGCGAGATGGAACACCTTTTCGTGGGGCATCCGGCCGGCGCGCACCACGTCTCCTGGAATGACGGCCCGCACTGGGAAGTGAACCCGGAGTTCGTGCCGACCGTACGCAAATTGACCGGCCACGGCATCGAGCGGCCGATCGTGCTGATCTGCCGGAGCGGCAATCGCTCCGCGGCCGCTGCGCACGCGCTGGAAGAAGCCGGGTTCCGCGATGTCTACGTCGTGCGCCACGGCTTCGAAGGCGATTTGGACGGCACGCGCCATCGCAACACCCTCAATGGCTGGCGTCATGCCGGTCTCCCGTGGGAGCAGTGCTAGAGAGAAACTATCGGCCCGATAGTCGGTCGGCAAATGAATAACGCCCGGCAGCGCCAAGCTCCGGGCGTTTTTTCATGGTTGTTCCAGCGGGCAGTCTGACCCGCGAAGTGCCTCAGTGCATCGTGACCGGCTGCGTCATCACCGTGTCGAATTTGCCCAGGAAATCATCGACTTCTTCAACGGTCGGTTCGCTGGCGATGAGCTTCTTCACGTCTTCGCGGAAATGCTCGGCCAACTCGCCGCCAAGGAAGATTTCACGTTTGAGGTTCTTGTCGACGATCTCGTAGCCGCCCGCGGCAAGCATGGCGTGTTGGCCGTCTACACCGAACTCGACAACACAGTAGTTGTCGCTGTTGTAGATCATCTGCATGGTGCACCTCCGAGGCGTCAATCGTCTTGCTGTTGTGGGGACTGCTCTACTGCTGCACCGGGTAGATGGGGCCCACCATCATGACTTCAAGGGCCGATCAACTCCCGCCTCATGATCGTTCCGCCCCATCTGTTCCTTGGGCTTCATGATCGGTCACAAAGTTCGCAAACGCGAGGCGAAATGTGTGACGTGCGTTGGGATCGAGTAACAATATCTTTCCGGGCCTGCACCGAAAGGAGCAAACGGGCTTCCGCCATTCGGCCAGTGGACAACGGGCGGTGTGCGGGGCGCTTGCAACTATCGGCAAGGCAAGCAGGCCTCATGGCGTGTCAACCTGGGTTTCGCATCCCGCGTGCCTGAGGAACTCATCCAGATCGGCGAGAAAGGCCTCCTCCTGTTCGATAGGGGCCAGGTGCGCCGCATGCGGAATCACTTTCAAACGGGCGTCGGGAATGTGCGAGGCGATTTCGCGCGCGGCTTCCACCGGCGCGCCAGTGTCCTGCTCACCGGTCATGACGAGCACGGGACAGGCGATGCGCGCCAACGCGCTGCGTGTGTCGAGCGCCTTGATGGCCAGGCACGCACCGACATAGCCGTGGGGCGGCGTGGCGCGCAGCAATGCACGAATCCGTTCGACAACATCGGGATGCGCTTCCCGGAACGGCGTAGTCAGCCAGCGCTGCATCGTGGGTTCCACGATGCCGCTCATGCCGTGTGCTTCGACCTGGCCAATGCGTTCATCCCACATTGGGTGCGCCGATATGGGCGTGTGGCACACGGTGTCGCACAGGGTGAGCGACAGCAGCCGCTGCGCGTGCCGTACGCCCAGAACCTGCCCGACCATGCCGCCCATCGACAGGCCCACGAAATGCACCTGTCCGATCGATAGCGCATCGAGCAGGCCGGCCACATCGTCCGCCATCTGGAACAGCGTGTAGGGGCCATGTGGGGCACTGGTCTGGCCGTGGCCGCGTGCGTCGTAGCGGAGGACCCGATAGCGGCCTGCCAGGCGTTGGGCGGTGTTGTCCCACAACCGGTGGTCGACGCCCAGCGCGTGCGCGAGCACCGCCCAGGGGCCGTCCGTGCCGTCGGTGCGGTAGTGGATGTCGATGTCGTTGGCGCGCACCGTGCCGGCGGCGGAGAGGGCGTTTGCGTCCATGTCAGCCTCCTTCCTGGGACTGATAGACCAGATCGAACTGCATGCCGTTGGGCTCGGTCTGGCGCAGGCGTACCGGCAGCCAGCCGCGATCGGGGGACAGCCAGATCTCTACACGCCGTTTGTCATCCGCGCGGCGCGGCAGCCGTATGAAGTGCTGCGCACGAATCGTGCCGTTCGGCGTGTCGATAGTGTCCTCGCCGATGTGCTGGACGCGGGCGACTTCCACGCTATCGGTATCGGCGATCGGAATTTCCAGGGTGAGACCCGGACTGGCGATGCGCTCCGGGCCGCCGCGGGCTAATCCCGTCAATTGCAGAAAGACGCTGAAGCGGTCTTGTGTGCCCTCTGGCAACGGAAGCACGGCCGGCGTTCGTGTAAAAGTGACTGTGGATGCGCTCTGCACGCCCGACGCGGGTGCTGATTCGGTCGCGTGGTGGAACGTGGTGACGTCGGGCTGCCTGCGGCCGCGCACTTCTTCATAGCGTGTAGGAGTCAGGCCATAGTCGCCGACGGTGCCAGCGCTGCGAAAGGCCAGTGTGCCGAAGAACAACGGCAACGGAATTTCCACGGCGAGCGTGTAAGTTTTGCCGTCGGTGGCCCAGCGGATCACACCGTCTTCGTTGCGCACGCCGTTGACGTAAGTGGCGTATCGCAGCGTGGCCGAGGGTGGCAGCGAAAAGCCCTCGCCGGACGGTGCTGGGGGGCCACCCGGGCCGTCGCCGCTGAGATCTCTGGCCATGCCGGTATCGCCGGAGGCTTGTGCGCCAGCGCTGGTGAACTCGGACGGGTCCATGCTTGCGAGGTCGGGCGCCGGCGCAGGTGTCGGCGCCGGCGCGGGTGCGGCCGGATGGGGCACATGCGGTACAGCCGGCCGTGGCGTGGGCGTGGCCGGGGGCGGGGGCGGCTGTACAGGCTCAGGGAGCAGCAACAGCGCGGGGATGATCTGTTCCGGCGCGGGCGGCCACGTCACCTGACGACTGCGCGCAACCCACTCGACCGCAACGACATGCAGCACAAGCACGGCCAACAGCACCACCCCGAGACGGCCAAGCCGATGGAAGCGACGCCTGCGGGGTTGCACGGGGTCGCTACTCAGTTCGTCAGGATTGCGGGGCGGTGGGAGCAACGTATCCAAGATCGGCGGAAAGCTGTTGTGCGGCCAGCCGCAAGCGCCGCTCCAGCGGGCTGCTCCAGCTGGTGTCGAAGGTGCTTTGTGCGCCCAAGGCGATCAGCACCAGACACAATTGGCCGTTGGCGTCGAACACCGGCAGCGACATCGCGTTGATGCCGGGCAGCACGCCACCGTGGATGCGCGAGGCGCCGTGCTGGCGCACGTCTGCGCAGATGACGTCGTAGGCTTCGAGTGTTCGCGGCAGCTCGGGGTTCTCGGAGTCGGCGGACTTACCCTTGGCCGCAATGCGATCGATTTCGCGCTGGATGAATGAGCGCGTCTGCGCGCGCGGCAAGTACGCGCCGAACACGCGGCCGGTGGCCGAGTTCAGCATCGGCATCACGTCGCCCAGGCGCAGGCTGACCGTTACCGGATGGCTGGCTTCTTCCCAATGGACGATGGCCGGGCCCTGATTGCCCCAAACGGCCAGGCCGATGGTGTGATCGATCTCGTCGCGCAGCGCGGCGGCGGCGGGCCGGGCGCGGCGCATCGGATCTTGCCGGTTCAGGCTCAAGAGCCCCATTTCCAGCGCGAAAGGCCCAAGGTCGTAACGGCCTTCAGGCGTTTGCGTGACCAGCCCCAGCCGCGCAAAGCTCACCAGGTAACGGTGCGCCTTGGCGGGGTTCATGGGCGCGGCACGCGCGAGGTCGCGCAGCATCATCGGGCCGCTGGTATGCGTGAGCACTTCCAGCAACCGGAAGCCGACTTCGATGGACTGGATACCCGAGCGTGCGGGCGCATCCAATTCACTATCGGCATCGGGCTCCAGATCAAGATCGGCGTCGGCGGGCAGCGGTGGCATGGTCAGGGGCGATGGATCGGTTCGGGCCAGTTTAGCCGATGCTCGGTGTACCATCCGCGCAGCCTTTTTTCTTACAACGCACATGAAACTCGCCACCCTCAAGGATGGCTCGCGCGACGGCCAACTGGCCGTGGTCTCGCGCGACCTGAAGACCGCTCACTTCGCCACGCACATCGCCGGTACGCTGCAGCGCGCGCTGGACGACTGGGCTTTCCACGCGCCGCAGTTGCAGGATCTGTACGACCTGCTCAACGCGGGCCGCGCACGCCACCCGTTTGCGTTCGACGCTGCCAACTGCATGGCGCCGCTGCCGCGCGCGTATCAGTGGGCCGACGGCTCGGCGTATGTGAATCACGTTGAACTGGTGCGCAAGGCGCGCGGCGCCGAGATGCCCCCCGAGTTCTGGACCGACCCGCTGATGTACCAGGGCGGCTCGGACGACCTGGCCGGCGCGCACGACCCGATCGTCTGCCGCAGTGAAGCGTTCGGCATCGATTTTGAAGCTGAGGTCGCTGTCATCACCGGCGACGTGCCGATGGGCACCGAGCCGGCCGCCGCTGCCGAGGGCATCCGCCTGATCGTGCTCGCCAACGATGTGTCGCTGCGCAATCTGATTCCCGCGGAGCTGGGCAAGGGTTTCGGCTTCTTTCAGAGCAAGCCGGCCACGTCGTTCTCGCCCGTGGCCGTCACGCCCGATGAATTGGGCGACGCCTGGCGCGAACGCAAGGTGCATCTGCCAATGACGGTGCGCTGGAACAACAAGAAAGTTGGCCAGCCCGAGTGCGGCACCGATATGGTGTTCGACTTCGGGCAGTTGATCGCGCATATCTGCAAGACACGCAACGTGCGCGCGGGCAGCATCGTCGGCTCCGGCACGATTTCCAACGTGGACCGCAGCAAGGGGTACGCATGCATTGCCGAGAAACGCATGCTGGAAACCCTCGAATCCGGGGCGCCCGTCACCGAGTACATGCGCTACGGCGACACCGTGAAGATCGAGATGTTCGACGCCAACGGCGTGTCGATTTTCGGGGCGATCGACCAGGAAGTCGTTGCGCCGGGCACGCAGGCGTAAGCCTTGCCTTACGCGGATTCGGGCGTCGTCCGCGGACGGCGCCCCCGCGTTGGCGCAGCGGCACCGGCCATCAGCGCCTGCCCGTGATACCCCAGGCGCAGCGACAGCGTGCGCCCGGCCTCGCGCAACAGCCGCGCGGCGGGCCCTTCCGGGCTCGAATCAAACACGCTGGACAAGCCCAGCGCCGTGATCGCCCCGGCCAGCTTGCCCTGGGAATCGAGCACCGGCACGGCCACTGAATCGATGCCGTGCACCAATGTCCCGCCGATGCGCGCCACGCCCTCCTGCCGCACCGCCTGCCAGCGCGCGCGGCAGTTCAGCCAGTCGGTCAGACCCGCCTTGCCGGCGCCGGGGCCGCGCAGCTCGCGGTCGATGAGCGAGACGATCTGGATTTCAGGCACCCACGCCGCGCACGCCTGGCCCGTGGCTGAATTCAGCAGGGGCATGACGGAGCCCACCCGCACATTGACCGCCACCGGCCGGCCGCTGTCTTCCCAGCGCACGATGACGGGCCCGCGCGCGGTCCAGATCGACAGAAACACGCTTTCGTTCAGCCGTTCGGCCAGCTTAGGCAGCAGGTTGCTGCCTTCGCGCACGAAATCCACGTCGGACAGCGCCGACAGCCCCACCTGCAAGGCCTGTGTGCCGAGCCGATAACGGGCCGAGGCTGGATCCTGCTCGACAAAACCCATGCGTTCCAGCGACACCAGATAACGGTGCACCTTCGCGCGCGGCATGCCTAGCTGGCGGCCCAGTTCTGAGACGGCGTGTGCGCCACCGGCATGCGCCATCGCCGAAAGCACGCTCAGCGCGATCTCGGCGGACTGGATGCCGGCGCTGGTGCGTTCAGGTGCGGCGTCTTCTGCGGGCAGTTCGTCGGGCGATGTGTCCGGCGGCAGGGGAGCGTCGATGGGCATCTTGATGTCTCGAGTGTCGCTTTATAAGATACACGTTACGTAAAAAGATACAACCGGCGCGGCGGCCCTGCGCGCTGGAAAAGACCTCGAAACCCCGGGAGACGCCATGAAGCTGTCGATCTTTTCCGTGCAGGACCATTACCCCGACCGGCCCCGCAGTCTGCCGCAACTCTACGCAGACGTCATCGCCCAGGCGCGCCACGCCGAAGCGCTCGGCTACGACACCTTCTGGGTGGCCGAGCATCACTTTCACGAGTACGGCGCCGTTCCCAACCCTGCGGTCTTTCTCACGCATCTGGCCGCGCAGACGCAGCGGCTGCGGCTGGGCACCGCCATTTCGATCCTCACCTTTCATCATCCGGCCACGGTGGCAGAGAACTACGCGATGGTCGATGCGCTTTCGGGCGGACGGCTGTCGCTGGGCGTGGGCTCCGGCTACCTCAAGCACGAGTTCGAAGGCTACGACGTCGACCCCGCCGTCAAGCGCGAGCGCTTTGACGAAGCGCTGATGCTTGTCGAGCGCTTGCTTGCAGGTGAGCGTGTGCATCACGCGGGCCAGTTCCACACGCTGCGCGACGTGCGCCTCAACGTGCTGCCGGTGCAGGCTCGCGTGCCGATCCACGTGGCGATCCTGCGGCGCGAGGCGGCGTATCACATTGGCCGGCAGGGGCGGCGCATGCTGTTCGTGCCGTATGCCTCGGTCGACAGCTTCAATGACATCCGCGCGTTGATGGACGACTACCGGCGCGGCCTGACCGAAGCAGGCATTGCCGACACGCGTGGCATGGCGGCCGTCGCGCTGCACACGCATGTGGGCCCGACCGAAGCCGCCGTGCGTGCAACGGCCGCCGACGCGTTCGACCTGTACGTTGCCACGCGTCTCTATGCGCGCCGCCAGACGTACGACGATGTGCTCGCCAGCGGCCTGTCGTTGTTCGGCACGCCCGATGCGGTGGCCGAGAAGCTCGCGCGGCTGTCCGACATGGGCGTCGATCACGTGATGGCGCTGCACAACTTCGGGTTGATGCCGCAATCGGCTGTGCTCGAATCGATGCGCGCGTTCGTGGAGGATGCGCTGCCGCGCGCCCGCATCACGGCGCTCGCTGCCTGAACCTGTCCAGCCTGGGCGACTCCGCATCGCCAAACCGCCGCAAAACCGCTACGCTCTTTGCCAAACCACGTGAGGAGACCCCCAATGCAGCGACCGAAGTGGCGGCACGCAGGCGTACTGGCTGGTCTGGCTTTGCTGTCTTCCGCCGCACTGGCGGACATCCGCGTCGGGGTCACGGTGTCGGCCACCGGGCCGCAGGCCTCGCTGGGGCAGCCCGAGAAGAACGCAACCACGCTGTGGCCAAGCGAGATTGGCGGCGAAAAGGTCGACGTGATCGTGCTTGACGATGCCTCGGACACCACGCGCGCCGTTACCAACACGCGCAAGCTGATGAGCGAGTCGAACGTTGACGTGATCGTCGGCTCTTCCACGACGCCGAATACGCTGGCGATGATCGACGCGGCGGCCGAGGGCAAGACGCCCGTGATTTCGCTGGCCTCATCCGCCCGGTTGATCGAGCCGATGGATGCCAAGCGGCGCTGGATCTTCAAGACGCCGCATTCGGACTCGCACATGGCGTCGCTGATTGCTGAGCACGCCGCAGCGCACGGCTTGAAGACCATTGCTTACATCGGCTTTGCAAATGCACTGGGCGAGGCCTTCCTGATGGAGGTGCAGCGCTTTGCCGATCTCAAGCACATCCGCGTCACCGATACCGAGCGTTTTTCGCCCACGGACAACAGCGTGACGGCGCAAGTCCTGCATCTGCTGGCCAACAAGCCCGACGCGGTGGTGATTGGCGGCTCCGGAACGCCGGCCGCGCTGCCGGCTCGCGCGCTGGCCGAGCGGGGCTACACCGGCAAGATCTACTTCAATCACGGCGTTTCCAACAACGATTTCGTCAGGCTATGCGGCAAGGACTGCGAAGCCGCCTACGTGCCGACCGGCCCCGTGATGGTCGCCGCCGAACTGGCTGATACCCACCCAGCCAAGAAGCAGGCGCTGGATTTTGCGCGCCGCTACGAGGCCGCCTTCGGCAAGGGCAGCGTGTCGATCTTCGCGGCCTACACCGGCGACATCGGCTTGCTGTTGCAGCGTGCGGTGCCGGTGGCGCTCAAGCGCGCCAAGCCTGGCACGCCGGCCTTTCGCGAGGCGCTGCGCGACGCACTGGAGCAGGTGCGCGATCTGCCTACCAGCACCGGCGTGGTGAACATGAGCCCACAAGACCACGTTGGCCTGGACCAGCGTGCCCGCGTCATGGCGCAGATCCGCCGTGGCCAATGGCACCTGGCCGATACCGCGAAGTGACGAGGGCGCACATCCCGCGTTGCATGCGCGATCTCATCCGCTATGCTTGATTCATTACCTCGGACGCCATGACCTCGCTCGCTCCCCGTTTTGCCCGCTACCAGGCGCTGACGCTCGTCCAGCACGGCCCCATCCTCGAAATCGTGATGGGTGCGGCGCAGTCGGCCAACCGCAAATTGTCCACGGCCGATGCCGGGCTGCACCGTGAGCTGGCGGAAATTTGGCGCGATGTTTCCGCCGAGCCCTCCGTGCGCGTCGCGCTCATCCGCGGTGAGGGCAAGGGCTTTTCGGCTGGCGGCGATCTGCACCTCGTCGAGCAGATGGCCGACGACTTCGAGGTGCGCACGCGCGTCTGGCACGAGGCACGCGACCTCGTCTACAACGTCATCAACTGCGACAAGCCCATTGTCAGCGCCATGCACGGCCCGGCCGTGGGCGCAGGGCTGGTAGCCGGATTGCTGGCCGATATTTCCATCGCTGCCAAGGATGCCCGCATCGTCGACGGCCACACGCGCCTGGGCGTGGCGGCGGGCGACCACGCGGCCATCGTCTGGCCGCTGTTGTGCGGCATGGCCAAGGCCAAGTACTACTTGCTGCTATGCGAGTCCATGACCGGCGAAGAGGCCGAGCGCATTGGGCTGATTTCGCTGGCCGTGCCGGAATCGGAACTCGTCAACCGCGCATTCGAGGTCGCCGAGCGCCTGGCGGCGGGTTCGCAGACGGCCATCCGGTGGACCAAGTACGCGCTGAACAATTGGCTGCGTCTGGCGGGCCCGAGTTTTGATACGTCGCTGGCGCTTGAATTCATGGGCTTTGCGGGCCCCGACGTGCGCGAGGGCATTGCGAGCCTGCGCCAGAAGCGTCCGCCCACGTTTGATGGCGCCTGATTGAAGATGAAGACACGTATGCGCGCCCGCCCCCCGACCGATTTGTAGGAGACACCATGTTCACCCAGATGCCCAATTTCGCCGAAGGCGGTTTCGATTTCCTGCGCAAGCTGTGGGGCGGCGGCTTTGCCGGGATGGCCGGTGGCGGCATGCCCAACATGGCGAGCTTTGCCGCGCCGCCGATGGACCTTGAGGAAATCGACAAGCGTATCCACGATCTGCGCGCGGTGGAGAGTTGGCTGCAACTGAACGCCAGCCTCCTGCGTACGGCAATTCAGGGCCTGGAGGTGCAGCGCGCCACGTTGGTGGCCTTGCAGACGTTCGGCTCCGCACTGTCGCCCGAGGCCATGAAGTCTGCGTTCGACGGCCTGACGCCGAGCGCGTCGTCGTCTTCTTCGTCTTCCGGCGAGGAATCCAAACCTGTCTGGCCCCACACCGCCGCCACAGCCAAGCCGGACGACGAACCGCCGCCCGAAGACGAGGACGAGGCGGAAGAAGACACGGACGACGATCAGGCCGAAGCCCGCGCCGAGGCTGCCCACGCTCAGGCACAGGCCGCTGCGCAGGCGCAAGCGGCCGCACGCGCCGCCGCGGCTGCGCTGGACCCCTCGCCGTGGTGGAACATGCTGCAGCAGCAGTTCAACCAGATCGCCAGCTCCGCAGCGGCCGCCATGCCGATGCCGCAGAATCTGATGCCGGGTTTCCCCGGAGGCTTCCCCGGGTCTGGCGGCGCCCCGGGCGCGGAAGGGCTCGATGCGGCGCCGGAAGACATCGAAGAGCCGACAGCGCCGGCCCAGCCCAAGCGCGCTGCCGCCAAGGCGACGCCGAAGCCGGCCGCCAAGGCGTCTGCAGGGCGCACAGCCAAGCCGGCCACCAAGAAGACTGCTGCCAAGAAAGCGCCGGCGAAATCTGCGCCGCGCAAGCCCACCAACGACACCCCCTGATCGATGTCGACGGACTGCACTGCACTCTTGATGATGGGCGGCGGTGCGCGTGCCGCCTACCAGGTCGGAGTGCTGCGCGGCATCGCGGGGTTGGCGCGCGAGTATGCGCCGGGCGTGGCGCGCACGCCGTTCGACGTCATTTGCGGGACGTCGGCGGGCGCCATCAACAGTCTCGGCCTTGCGCGCGGCGCGCAGGATTTCACGCTCGCCACCGAGGCGCTCACCCAGCTCTGGGGCAGCCTGCATGCCGATCGCGTCTATCGCACGGACGTCGGCCGCGTGGGCTCCAGCGGCGCGCGCTGGCTGACCGCACTGGCGTTCGGCTGGATGACCGGCCACACGCCGCGCGCCTTGTTCGACAACACGCCGCTGCGCGAGCTGCTGGAATCCCAACACGACGGTCAGCAGGTGCAGGCGGCATTCGACGCCGGAGCGCTACGCGCGCTGGCCATCACCGCGCTGTCATACACCACAGGGCGTCACGTCACGTTCTATCAATCGCCGCACGTGGTGCTGCCGTGGCGGCGTTCGCAGCGGATTGCGGTATCAGACCAGATTGGCGTGTCGCACATGCTCGCGTCGTCGAGCATCCCGTTCGTCTTTCCGGCCGAGCCTGTGCCGCTCGAAGGGAACGACGAATGGTTCGGCGACGGCACGATGCGGCAGATGTCGCCGTTGAGCCCCGCCATTCATCTGGGTGCGAATCGCATTCTGGTGGTGGGCGCGGCGTCTCGCACGCAGCCTGGCTGGTACGACACGGTACCGGCGTCCGGCTATCCGTCGCTGGCGCAGATCGCGGGGCAGGCGCTGGCGAGCATCTTTCTCGACGGGCTTTCGGCTGACATCGAGCGGCTGCAGCACGTCAACGCCATGGTGGCGCGCAACCCCGAGATTGCCGATGCGCGCGACGGCTGGCGCAAGATCGAAGTGCTGGTCATGGCGCCTTCCGAGCGCATCGAGCTGATTGCCTCTCGCCACGTGCAACGCCTGCCCGGCACCGTGCGGGCGCTGCTCAAGCCGCTGGGCGGCACCGAGGCGCGCGGCGCAGCATTCGCCAGCTATCTGCTTTTTGAGCCAGAGTTCACGCAGGAACTGATCGACCTGGGCGAGCGCGATGTGCAGGCGCGCCGCGACGAGTTGGCGGCGTTTCTGTACGGCGCGATTCCGGACACGATGCGCGCAGCCTGATCAGCGCGACGAGCGTGTCGATGGTTCAGCCAGCAGCGCGTCGATGCGCTTGATCAGCGCCGGGTCGCTCGGCTCGACGCTGCTCGGGAACACCGCCGCCACGCGGCCGGTGCGGTCCAGCAGGTATTTGTGGAAGTTCCACTTGGGCGGCTGGCCCGTCTGCGTCGCCAGCCACGCATAGAGCGGCGACGCGCTCGCGCCTACCACGGGCGTCTTCGAGAACATCGGAAATTTCACGCCGTATGTGTTGTAGCAAAAGTCGGCGATCTGCTTGCTGTTGCCGGGTTCCTGCTGGAAGTCGTTGGACGGAAAGCCCAGCACCGTCAGCCCCTTGTCGCGGTACTTTGCGTACAGCGCTTCGAGCCCCTCGTACTGATGCGTGTAGCCGCAATAGCTCGCGGTGTTGACGACCAGCACGACGCGGCCGGCGTACTGGCACAGGTCTTGTGGCGCGTCGTCCTGCAGGCGCTTGACGCGAAAATTCAGGCTGGCAGGGCATGCGCCTGCGGCAACCGGCGCTTGCACGGTCGGTGCAACGCCAGCCGTGGCGGCATGTCCCGTGCGGGGCAGCAGCAATGCAATGATGGCAATGGCAATCGCAATGATGATCATCAGCACATGATGCCGACGCAGCGCACCCGACGCGTGCAATTGCAGGCGCGGCCGGCGCGCGGAAACGGTGGCAGGAAACAACATGGGGACTCTCCAAAAGCGGTCGCTCAGCCGGCGAACCGGAGTTTGTCTTCAGTCTAGGGTATAACGCCCCGGGGTCGCACCGGGTGAATTGTGCGGTATGCGTTGCCTGCCATTCTGCGCACGGATTGCAACGCTTCCTATACTGAAACCTCGCCGGGCGTAGTCCGGTCCGACACAAAAGACGACAGCCTGCGTGCTGCCGATCACATCGCGGCATACCGCGAGACAACGCGCGACGGCATCGCGCGTGAGGGGGTCGCCGGGCCACGTTGCAACCGTGGCTGCGGCAGGCCTGTTGTGATGAGGAAACGGGCAGACCAAGAACTTTGCTCCGGCAACCATGAAAAACGGGGGCTGGTCAAGCAGGTCTGCTAGAATCCGCCTGCAAATTCAAAGGCTTACCATGCTCTATCCCGAATTGTTCAAGTCGTTGGAAGCGGTCCGCTGGAATATGGAAAAGGATATTCCGTGGGACACGTTCGATGCGTCGCTGCTGACCGACGCGCAAGCGCAGACCATCAAGATGAATGCCATCACCGAGTGGTCAGCCCTGCCGGCCACCGAGATGTTCCTGCGTGACAATCGTCACGACTCCGATTTTTCGGCGTTCATGAGCGTGTGGTTCTTTGAAGAGCAGAAGCACTCGCTGGTGCTGATGGAATATCTGCGCCGCTTCCGCCCGGACCTCGTGCCGACCGAAGAAGAACTGCACAACGTGCGCTTCGAGTTCGATCCGGCCCCGCCGCTGGAAACGCTGATGCTGCACTTCTGCGGCGAAATCCGTCTGAACCATTGGTACCGCCGTGCCTCCGAATGGCACACCGAGCCGGTCATCAAGGCGATCTACAAGCATCTGTCGCAGGACGAAGCCCGCCATGGCGGCGCCTACCTGCGTTACATGAAGAAGTACCTCGGCCAGTTCGGCGACAGCGCGCGCAGCGCATTCGCCAAGATCGGCGTGCTGATGGCGTCGGCGCGCCGCACCGAGAAGCCGCTCCACCCGACCAACCTGCACGTGAACAAGGCGCTCTTCCCGCAAGACACGGTGCAGTCGCGCCTGCCGAACCCGGACTGGCTGGAGCACTGGCTGGACGAGCAGATCAAGTTCGACGCCGGTTGGGAAAAGAAGGTCATCGAGCGCATCCTGCACAACATGGGTCTGCTGTTCGAACGCACTTTTGAAACCGTGCAAGACCTGAACCGCTACCGCAAGGAACTGAACGCGCGTCTGCTCGGCTCGGCCGAACAAGCTGCCTGATCCTTGCCACTGGCAGTGAGCGGCCCATCGATTCGATGGGCCGTTTTGTTTTTCACTCCGACTTCGCTTTTGCCATGACCGCTCGCCAGCCCGCGCCCACCTTTGAACAGAAGATCTGCGATCCCGCCGATGTGGAGGCCCGCGTGCGCGCCTTGCAGCGCCCGCTGGTCTTCACCAACGGGGTGTTCGACATCCTGCATCGCGGGCACGCCACGTATCTGGCGCAGGCGCGTGCGTTGGGCGCGTCGCTCGTGGTCGGCGTGAATACCGATGCCTCGGTGCGGATGCTGGGCAAGGGCGACGACCGCCCGCTCAACACTCAGGACGATCGCCTGGCCGTGCTGGCCGCCCTGGAAGCGGTGAGCCTGGTGGTGTTGTTTGCCGAGCGGACGCCGGTCGAACTCATCCAGCGCGTGCGTCCAGACATCTACGTGAAAGGTGGCGACTACGACATCGATGCGCTGGAAGAAACGCGTGTGGTGCGTAGCTGGGGTGGCAAGGCGCTGGCGATTCCGTTCGAGCACGACCGATCGACCACGGCGCTGCTCAAGCGCGTGCGCGCAACGTCCTGAGGCGTTAGCGTGATGCCGTGACCGCAGCGCACGCGTGCAGGTCTTCGGTGCCCAACGTTTTCTTCAGCGCGGCCAGTTGGGCTGCGACGCCCGAAGCCGCGTTGGCGGTGGCGGTCACGCGCAGCGACGTCTGCGAGCCAAGCCGGCGCGTTTGCGTGACCACGGCGGTGCGCACGTCCTTGGCGCGCAGCTCATCGAGGCGCTGCTGCGCGCGCTCCTTGTCGCGAAACAAGCCCAGCGATACCACGAACGTATTGCCTTCCTGCACGATGGCTGAATCCGCCACGTTGCGGCGCTTGAGTTCAGACACCTTGCGCTCGGCGTCGTCGCGCGTGTCGCGTGCCGGCATGTGGACCCACCAGCGGTTGTCTTCCTGGCGCGTGAAGCGCTCGACCTGCACGCCCGCCACCTGCCTGAGCTGATCAATGCTGCGCGTGGCTTGTGCTTCGGTCAGGCCGCCCAGTTCGGTGCAGGTGCCGCCGTTTCCAGCAGCAGCGGTCGTCAGGGCCGTAGGCTCGAGGTTGGCTTGCGTGCCTGACGCGGCAGGCGGGGAGGCCTCCGGCGAGCCCGGCGCCGATTTGGGTACGGCAGCAGCCGGTGAAGAAGCCGGTGCCGGTTGGAGAATACGGATCTCTTCGGTGCGGATCTGGCGCCGCATGCGGTCAGGCTCGCGCTCGCTCTCGAACCACGCCTTGGACACTTCTGGCCCGAATACGCCGGTATTGGCCGCGAGCAGAACGCCGTTGACGAGCAGCAGGAGCAGCAGGGCGAGGCGAAGCGTCATGGTGCGAACGGACGTGGATTCGGAAGGGGGTTCGGAATGCAGGAACACAGCAGCATCAACGGTAAAACGCCAAGCAAACACAGCGGCACGGCGGGCTGAAACTAGGCCAGCGTCGCGGCGCCGTCCCGGCTTGCACGCGCCAGCACCTGCAGGCCAAGCAGCACGAGATTATCGTGCATCTGGAACGGCATGCGCAGATGCGGCCCCAGCGCAGCGCGCGCCCCGCCGCTCAGCACGCAGCGTGCCGGCCCGGGATGTTGCTTCTGCAGTGCCAGCCACGTCTGCGCAATGGCGCCTGCCTGGGCGATGACGCAGCCCAGCGCGATGGCGTCCTGCGTATTGTCGGCCCAGGGCGGCGCCACAACGTCGCCCGCGCTCAGGTAGCTGACGTCCACTTCGGGCAACTGCGCGGTGTTGCGCGACAGCGCGCGCATCATCAACGTGAGACCGGGCAGGATCAGGCCGCCGGCAAACAGGCCGTCGGGCGTGACGATGTCGAGCGTGGTGGCGGTGCCCGCCGTCACGAGCAGCAAGGCCGTGTCGGGCCACAGATGGCGGGCGCCGACCGCGCCGACCCATCGGTCAGCGCCGAGTTGCGTGGGGTCGCGATACCCATTGCGCAGGCCGGCGGTGGCGTCCTCCGATGCCGCAATGCGCACGCGCGCCCCATCGAACACGCGGGCGATGCGGGCGGTGAGTGCGTCGCGCAGCGCCGGACCGGCCACCGCGCTGATCCATACTTCGGGCGGCGCAACGCCGGCGGCGTGGCAATCGCGCCAGTCTTCCACCAGTTCCGCCAATCGATCATGCGCGCGGGCGCCGGCATGCTGCCAGGGCGTGCCGCCGGGCTCCTCCGGCAGGGCGAGTTCGGCATCGGCACCCCCGGCAATCC
This sequence comes from Ralstonia sp. OTU4908, assembly GCF_038440115.1. Lineage (NCBI taxonomy): Bacteria > Pseudomonadati > Pseudomonadota > Betaproteobacteria > Burkholderiales > Burkholderiaceae > Ralstonia > Ralstonia sp. OTU4908. The sequence continues at coordinate 37,008 of NZ_JASATD010000030.1, forward strand.
ACGCCCATTTGATGCGTGTGTTTCCCGCGTCGATCAGCAACAGCGGACGGGCGGGGGCAGCGTGCGCGGCCGACACCTTCAGGCGTGTCATGGCTGGTCCGCCTCTGCGCTGCGCAAGGAGACCTCGCCGCTGTGCACCCACTGCACACGTCCGCCCGACTCAATCGCCAGGCGGCCCTGCGCGTCGATGCCATGCGCCACGCCTTCCAGCACCACGGTGCCGTCCTGCCACAGGCGCACCCGTTCGCCGGCAAAGGCATCACGGGCGGCAAACGGCGCAACGAACGGCGCCAGGCCCTGCGCGCCGAAGCGCTGCAGATGCTCCCCCAGCGATGTGAGCAGGGCCGAGAACACGGCATTCGGCTCTGGCGCATCCACGAGTTCTTCCACGCCCGATAGCCCGCGGCCCAGCGTGGCTTCCAGCACGCGCGGCCGTTCCAGATTCAGGCCGATGCCGATGACGGCCCAGGTCTGACCCGCTTCCTTCCGCACGGTCTCGACCAGGATGCCGGCCAGCTTGCGCCCGGCGATCTGCACATCGTTGGGCCATTTCAGGGCGAGCGCCTGTCCGCTGCCGCCCCGCGCTTCCGCGTACCCGGCGACCGCGTCAGCCACGGCGACACCGACGGCCAGGCTCAAGCCGCCGAGCAGCGCGGGCTCCCCCGCAAAGGCGCAGGCGATGGAAAACGTCAGGCCGTGGTCACCATCCCACGGGCGGCCCTGTCGGCCGCGTCCTGCAGTCTGCCGCTGGGCGGCCAGCACCCGGGCGCCCAGCAGCGGCGCCGTGCCGGCAGGAGCAGGCATCGCAGGGTTGGCAGGCCAGGCGGCATCACGCACGGCGGCCATCAGATCGGCGTTGGTGGAGCCGGTGGCCTCGACCACATCGACAGGCCAGCCGGCAGCCAGGCCGCTGGGCTGGATACGCTCGCGCGCAAGGCGCCACCGCGCGGAGGGTTCTGCAAGAGACATAAAAAACGGGCGATCAGGTTCGCGCTAAGAATGGGCGCATTGTACGAGTGGCGCTGCAAACATGGGCGTGGCGCTTGCTTCAAGCGACGCAAAGGCCTCACAGTGTGGGAGCCAGTGTGACAGTGTTCGGCGGCGCGTTGGCTACAATTCGACCGATACCCGGCATCACCGCTGACGGAGACCCGTTTGATCACCTGCCGTACACCGCAGCTTGAAGTGCGCGTTGTCGATGGACGCTCCGTCGCCTTTCTCTCTGGCGACTGGACCACGCTTGCCCTGGCCGAACGCGCCGGCGTGCGCAGCGCGCGCCAGCAGATCCGCGCCGGGCTGGACAACGCCAACGCGTGGTGCCTGACCGAAGTCGGCCGTATCGACCACTTTGGCGCACAACTGCTCTGGCGTGCCTGGGGCAATCAGTGGCCCGAACATCTGGATGCCCGGCCCGACCAGCGTCGCATGCTCGATCGTGTTGCGAAGCTCGACCCCGGCGGCTGGAAGCAGCGTCTGGCGCCCCGCATGAACCCCGTGGCGATCCTCGGCGAGGGCATGCTCGATTTTTTCGATCACGCGAGCAATGGCATCGCCATGGTCGGCCAGCTCGTGTTCGACTTGGGCAGGTTCGTGCGCGCGCCGCATCGCGGGCCGTGGCGCGAAATCTCCGCCAACATCTACAGCACGGGCTACAAGGCGCTGGGCATCACGGCGCTGGTGGGCTTCTTGATCGGTATCGTTTTGAGCTACCTGTCGGCCAACCAGCTGCGCGTGTTCGGGGCCAGCATCTTCATCGTCAACATTTTGGGCATGGCCATCATCCGCGAGCTTGGGCCGGTGCTGGCGGCGATTCTGGTGGCGGGGCGTTCGGGCTCGGCCATCACGGCGCAGATCGGCGTGATGCGGGTGACCGAGGAGCTGGATGCGATGCGCGTGATGGGCATCTCGCACGGTTTCCGCCTGATCCTGCCCAAGGTGATTGCGCTGGCGATCGCCATGCCGCTGCTGGTGGCGTGGACGGATCTTCTCGCGCTGGCGGGCGGTATTCTCGCGGCCAAGTTCCAGCTCGACATCAGTCCGACGTATTTCATCACCTCGTTGCCCGATGCGGTGCCGGTGGCCAACCTGTGGCTCGGCATCGGCAAGGGCGTGGTGTTTGGCATGCTGATCGCGCTGGTGGCCTGCCACTTCGGCCTGCGCATCCAGCCCAACACGCAGAGCCTGGGCGAGGGCACGACGACGTCCGTCGTGGTGTCGATCACCATCGTCATACTCGCCGATGCGGTGTTCGCCATCCTCTTCAAGGACGTCGGGATATGACCCGGCCCCGCCATCCTCACATCAAGCCCGCAGCGGAACCGTCGGCAATTACGCCCGCGCGCGATCGCGTGATCGAGGTGCGCAACGTCACTAAGCGCTACGGCAAGGTGACCGTGCTCGACAACATCGATCTGGACGTATTTCGCGGCGAGGCGCTTTCCATCGTCGGCGGTTCGGGCAGCGGCAAGACGACGTTGCTGCGCCAGGTGGTGGGGCTGGAGAAACCCACCTCGGGCACGATCCACATCTTTGGCGAAGAGCTGACCTGCCAGGTGGGCAACGATCTGCAGTCGATGCGTAACCGCTGGGGCATGCAGTTCCAGCACGGTGCGTTGTTCTCGGCGCTGTCCGTGATCGACAACGTGGCGTTGCCGATGCGCGAATTGCGCACGCTGCCCGACGCGTTCATCCAGCGCGTGGCGATGCTCAAGCTGCAGATGGTGGGCCTCAAATCCACCGATGCCGACAAGATGCCGTCGGACCTGTCGGGCGGCATGATCAAACGCGTGGCACTGGCACGGGCCTTGTCGCTGGAGCCGGAACTGGTGTTTCTGGACGAGCCGACCGCCGGGCTGGACCCGCGCGCATCGGACGATTACGTCGCGCTTATTCGCGAACTGCGCCAGGAACTGGGCCTGACGGTGGTGATGGTGACGCACGATCTCGACACCCTGGTGGCGCTGTCCGACCGCATTGCCGTGCTGGCGGATCGCAAGGTGCTGGCGGCCAAGCCGCTGGAGCAGATCATTCAGATCGATCATCCCTTCATCAAGGAATATTTCCTCGGTGAACGGGGCAAACGGGCCCTTATGGCGCTGGGCCCGCAGATGACGGAGGCGGTGGCTGCGGCCTCGCTTTCGACGCAGGAGGATTGATGGAAAACAAAGCCCACGCATTCCTGGCCGGGCTGTTTACGATCGGGCTGGCCATCTTCATGGGCCTGGCGGTCATGTGGTTCAACCGAGACCAGACCGTGCGCGTGCCCTACGAAGTGGTCACCCGCTCCACTGTCAACGGGCTGAACCCGCAGGCTTCCGTAAAATACCGCGGCTTGGACGTCGGCAAGGTCGACAGCATCCGGTTTGACGACAAGGTGCCGGGGCAGATCGTCGTGCGTGTGCTGGTCGACAAGGATGCGCCCATCACCACGACGACGTATGGGCGCCTGGCGTACCAGGGCGTGACGGGCCTCGCCTATGTGCAGCTCGACGACCGCGGTTTCGACAACAGCCAGCACGCGCCCAGTCCCGTGCGTCTGGCCACTTCCCAGAAGGATCCCGCGCGCATCCGCATGGATGCCGGCTTTCTGGACGAATTGGACAAGCGCGGCGACCAGATGCTGTCCAAGCTCGATCAGACGCTCAGTTCGCTGTCGATCATGTTCGACGACGAGCACCGCCAGCAGGTCACTGCGTCGCTGCAATCGTTTCAGAAGACGATGGACGCCTACAGCTCGCTCGCGCAGCAGGCGGAGCCGACCATGCGCCGCCTGCCGCAGATTGCTGACAACCTCGATTCCACGCTGGTGGCCACGCGCAAGCTCACGCAGTCGCTGTCCGATCCGAAGGGGCCGTTGATGACGACGCTCTCCGGTGCCGGCACCGATCTGACGGCCGCAACGCAGTCGATGCAATCCGCAGCCAACGTGTTGACGTACGAAACGCTGCCGCAGCTCAATGGCTTTGCACGCGAGGCCCGCCAGGCCGTGCGCGGTTTCGACCATGCCGTGACCGACTTCAACGCCCGGCCGCAAAGCGTGCTGTTTGGCCCCGCACCCGGCGCGCCCGGCCCCGGTGAAACCGGCTTCACCGCGCCCGCCGCCCGCGCTTCGGCTCAGCCCTGAGGAGATTCCATGCCGATGTTGTCCGCTGTGTTCCGCCGCGCGCGCGCGCTGCCTGCCCTGATGGCGCTGTCGCTGCTGGCAGCTTGCTCCAGCGCGCCGGTGGCGCCCGCCGCCCTCTATGACTTTGGACTCGCGCCGGCCGCAAGCGCTGGCGCGCGCCTGCCCACCGCCTTGCGCGTGGCCGACGTGGCCGGCCCGGGCTGGATGGACGGCAACGCCATCTATTACCGCCTCGCCTATGCGCAAGGCCAGCGTACCGACGCCTACGCCAACAGCCGCTGGGTGGAATCGCCCGTGAGTCTGTTCGATGCCCGTTTGCGCAATGCGGCGGCAGGGCGTGGCCAGGTGATCGGCTATCCCACGCCCGATGTGCCGAGCCTGCGTGTCGAGCTGGTCGATTTTTCACAGGTATTCGACAGGCCCGATGCCAGCCGCGGCGTGGTGCGCCTGCGTGCAACCGTGTCACTGGCGCGCGGTGTGATCGACCAGCGCGTGGTACAGGCGGACGCGCCGGCCCCGAGCCCGGACGCTGCAGGCGGCGTGGCCGCCCTCACGCAGGCATCGGACAAGGCCATCGGCGAGGTGCTCGACTGGGTGGCGGGACTGCCGCTCGCGGCGTCCGCCCCTTCGACACCGGCAACGCCCGGCGCTGCACTTGGCTCGCGCCGGCGCTAATACCGCCACCTCTGAACCGGATGGAGGAACCATCCGTGATGCGCGGCATCGGACGCTATGATGGACGGCTTTTTCCGGCCACGTCCGCTCCTCTTTCTAGCTCGCTTCTTCCGGTGACGGACCTCCACGCGCAACCCGCTGCACCCACCCAGCATCGCCACTCGCCGCTTGCGCGCGCCGGGCTGGGGTGGTTCGTGCTGCTGGTCGTCTACGCAAGCCTGTATCCGTTTGCCGGTTGGACAGACACCGGCGTGTCGCCGTTCGCCTTCCTGAGCGCACCGCTGCCGCGCTACAACACCGCCTTTGACATGCTCACCAACGTGTGGGGCTACATGCCGCTGGGCATGCTGACGGTGCTGGCACTGCACCCGCGCATCACCGGCTGGCGCGCGGTCTTGCTGGCGATGCTGGCAGGGTTACTGCTCTCCGGCGCGATGGAGGCGATCCAGACCTATCTGCCCACGCGCGTGTCCTCCAATGTCGATCTGGCGACGAACACGCTGGGCGCGTTGCTGGGCGGCCTCGTCATGCTGCCTTTTGCGGCGCGGCTGATCGACCGCGGCGGGCTGCGCCGCCTGCGCCGCCGGTGGTTCGAGCCACATGCGACCTTTGCCATCCTGCTGATGCTGGTGTGGCCGTTCGCACAGATTTTTCCGCAGGAATTCCTCTTCAGCATGGGCGGAGTGATCCGCAGCATCCTGCTCGATCCATCGCCGGATGCGTTTGTGGTCAATCTCCTTAACGGCTGGTTTCCCGAGCTGTTCGACTGGCAGGACAAGCTGACGGCGCACCCGGAAGCACTGCAGCGCCAGGAACTGCTGGAAGCGCTCATCACCGCTTGCAGCTGGATCGGCACGGGGCTGCTGGCCAGCGTGGCCATGCGCCGTGGTGCGCCCATGCTGCGCTTGCTGGCTGCGCTGCTGGCCGGCGCGCTGCTGGTCAAGGCGGGGGCGACGGTGCTGCAGTTTCCGCTGGGCGGCGCGTGGGATTGGCTTTCCTCCGGTGCGCGATTCGGGTTGATTGTCGGCTCGCTGGTGCTCGTGCTGTTGGTGCGGCTGCCGCGCTGGTTGCGCGGCGCGCTGGCCATGACGTTGCTGATTGCGCTGATCGTTCTGTCCAACGTCTTGCCGCCGAGCCCGTATTCGTGGGTGTCCGCGCAAAGCTGGCGGCTGGGGCGCTTCGTCCATTTCAACAGCCTGTCGCAATGGATCGGCTGGCTGTGGCCGTTTCTCGGCCTCGGCTATCTCGCCTGGCGCGCCGAGCAGACGCAGCTGCAGCGGCGCGCCGGACGTCACGCGCGTTGAGTGCCCGCCGCAGCAGATGCGGGATGCGGTGAGGCAGCGCGCCGCACCGCGATCAGCGCTGCCAGCGCCGCAAGATACATCGCCGCCATGGCGACAAAACCCGCGCGCCACCCGAACAAGCCCGTCGAAAATGCTGCCACGCCCAGGCCGATGAGCGCGCCGCCCTTGGCTGCGCTGCTGCACAACCCCAACGCAAAGCCTTGGCGGTGTTCCGGGCTGGTTTCCACCACCAGGCTATTGAGCACCGGCAGCAGGCCGCCCAGGCACAGGCCCCACGCCAGGCGCGCAGCAATGAATGCGTTTTCTCCTTGCGCAATGCCCTGCCAGAGCGCGGTGAGGCCGCAGACAGCGGTCAACGCACAGACGCGCCCCAGCGTGACATGCACGGGCAGGCTCGCAAAACGCTTTGCCCACCAGCGCGCAGACAGCGCCAGTGTCGCGGCCGTGGCACTGTAGGCCAAGCCTGCCAGCATCACCGACCCATGCAGCGTCTCCGTGATGTAGGGTGCAAGAAAGCCTTGCGGCATGACGCGCGCCGCCTGCACTGCCACCATGCCCAGCAGCAGCCCGATCACCAGGCCACCCAGCGGAGCGCGACCTGCCCGGCGAGCGTCGGCGTCCTGGTGGATCTCGGACGTTGGAGCGGGCTTGATGGCGGGCAGACAGAACATCGCCAGCGGAATGCACGCCAGGATCACCGCAGCGCCCGCCGTGTTCGCCATGCGGAAGCCCATCCACCCCACGAGCCACGCACCGACGGGCGGCGCCATGAAGCTGCCGCACGCCGTGACGGTCTGCAGATCGGCGAAGACGCGCCGGCGCATGTCGGCAGGTGCCACGCGCATCGCGTAGATCTGTGCGGCTGCCAGAAAGCCGGCCAGTCCGCCTTGCACGGTGCGCGCCAGCAGCACGCTGGCCGCCGAGTCCGCATAGACCGACCACAGCTGCGACGCTGCCAGCGCGATGAGCGCTCGCAGGATCATCGGCTTGGGTCCGACGCGATCAGCCAGGCGGCCCCACCAGGGCGCGGTGACAAGCGTGGCGGCCATCGGCGCGAAGTACGCTGCGCTCGCCACCCACGCGAACGGCACATGCGGCACCGGCAACAGCTCGCGCAGGAACAGTGGCCAGAACGGCCCCGTCATTTCCATCGCGCCCATTGAAAGGGCCTGGATGACGAGGAGCCACCGAATGGCCCCGCGCCACGCGTCCACGGGCGTTGCGGGGCTCATGTCCGAACCGCGTCGGCCAGCGGGTTAGGCAGCGCGGCGTGCATATCGTCGGACTGGTCGCGCAGGCGCATGCGAACGAACGTCTTGAACGACCATGGCGCTTCGAGCAGCGCGTGACGCTCCTGCTTCCAGGTGTCGGCATCCAGCGCCGAGCGGTTTGCCTCGAACACGGCCTGCATGGCGTCATGCCACTGGCGTAGCCCGACGGCGCTACCGCGTTCGGGAAACAGCGCCAGCGCCAGCTCACCGATATGGCACAGCAGGAAGGCGTGGATCAGCTTCTTGCGCGGGATGTCCCGATCGGGATACGTGGTGTGGCCGGCACGGAACGGCTCGATCGAGAAGCCTTGGCCCCGCAGCGTCGGCAGGGCGATCTTCACGTCACCAAAGTCACGCACCACCAGCCGCACCGGCATACCGGCCGCGTCGATGACGACGAAGGTGTTCTGCTGATGCGCCTCCAAAGCGATGCCGTAACGCAAATAGAGGCCGACGATGGCCGGAATGGCGACGTGCAGGTACGCATCGAAAAAGCGCGCAGCCCGCTCGGCGCGCGTGCCGTCGGCCTGGCGCGCCAGCACGGTGTCGAGCAGCAGCGGTGCTGCTGCGTGCGTCATGTCGGCGGTGAAGTCGGGCGTGAAGAGGGCGCCGACCGGCAGCAGCCGTTCGTTGCCGGCAATGCGTGCGGTCGGGTTGTCGCGCACGATCATCGAAAGATGCCGGGCGCGATCGTCGTCGGTGCCGGCCAAGTGGATGCCATGGCGCTCCGGCACGATCGACAAGACGCGCGCCAATGCTGCGTCGTTCGCGAGGATGCGTTCCAGCAGGGCGCTCACGCGCGGGCCCATCACGGCCGATTTGGGCGATACGGTGCGCTCAACGCTGGTCAGCCGCATGCTGACCGGCAGCTTGAGCATCGGACCGCCCGGCGCGTCGGTCGCGGCCACGGTGCGGAATGACATCGTTGGCCGGGCGGCAATGTTGATGTCCGGCAAACGGATCAATTCGCCTGCGGCAAATTCTGCGGCGAAAGTCTCGCCGAGTGTCGTGTCGCGCTGCCATGGGTGAACCGGCAGCGGCAGCCACGCTTCGGGCGCAAGCTGGCGCGCCAACAGGGCTTTGCGAAACGCCGCCATGGTTTGCGGGAACGTCGCCGCGAACCAATTAGCGTACGGCTGCACACCGTCCATCGTCGTGACCTGCAGTCGATGCGCCGCCACCGCCACCACGCCGAGGGGCACCTGTGCCTCGAACTCTGGCGACAGCGCAATCACCTGGTCGGGAGCCAGTCCCAGCCGTGTCTTGTAGGCCGGATGCCACGGGTGGCCGCCGGTGCCCCATTGCTCGGTGCGCGCCAAGGCGCGGGGCGTGCCGTCGCCGCAGAGCAGGGCCAGCGCGTCTTGCCACGCGGCGGTGCGGTGCTCGGCAGCGAGCCGTTTGCCCCAGGCGAGTCGATAGGCCTGGCACAGCGTGTCGTTGTCCTGGCTGTTGTCGAGTTCTGCCGCGAGCCGGTCGATGGCGGCGAGGCGATGGGCCTCGGCGGCATCGCCCATGTCCAGCATGGGCGCGAGCCAGTGGAGCAGGGCTGATGGACGTTCAATCGGCGTCGGCGGGCGCTCGTGCGCCAGCACGGCGACATCGCCCGTCAGCGTCCAGCTTCCTAGCGCGCCGGGCCGCAGCCCGGTAAAGCGCAACAGCACGCGCTGCTGCCAGATGGGCAGCAAGGTCACATCGGCCCGTGTATCGGCGATGAGTTGATCTGCGCTGAGCAGCGCTTCACGAAACAGCGCCTGCAGCAGGCGCGACAGCACGCGGCGGCGTGCCAACTGCTGCGCAGTCGACCAATGTTCGGTCCGCACGCCGGCTTCGCGCAGCGCAGGAATGGATTCAAGGCGGAGGTTGCCGGCCGCAACGGCAGCGGATGCGGTTGCGGTGTGGGCGGCGGTATCAGATCGTCGTTGCACGAGGGCTCCTACGGGACATGAGCGTGTGCAGGCGAGCGGGGCTCGGCCCTGCAGCACAGGGGGGGTCCAGATGTAGGGGCCGCTTCAGAGACAGGCGGGAATATCACGCTCCCATGGGCCAGCAGCCGGGAGGTGCGTTCTTCTACGGAGGTGCGCGATGCGGGCAGTTGGGTCGGCTACGCGAAGGCACCATTTGGTGCGCTGCAGTGTAGGTGAGAATGATTCGCACTTGCAACAAAAATCCATCAATCCAATGGCGGATGGGACGGTGCCGGCGCGAGTCGTCTTCACGTAACCGACATGAATCCTTTCTACCTTAGCGCGTGTTGAGCGGACGGCGCGCGCTGCACAGTCCGGCTCGCTGATGTCATCAGGAGGTCATCCGTGTCTGCAAGCCAAGACGCCAACGCTCCTCATCGATTGCCCGTGGTGTCTGCAGGCGCAGCCGCGCTGTCTGCGCTTGCGTTGAGCGGTGGCGATGCGGCTGATCCTCATGTGCCTCTCGTGATCCACACCGTCGACTGACTGCGTTCGCTCGCGCTCAGTCAGGCGTTGCCCCGTGTTGTCCCCCCCAACCTCCCAAATACACAGACATCAGGACGAGAACATGACCTCCAACAGTCGCCGTGGTTTTCTCCGTTCCGCTGCCCAACTGGCTGCTGCCTCCGCAGCCATGGGCGCGGTGCCCGAAGGCATTCGCCAGGCGCTGGCGATTCCCGCCCATAACGCGCACCGCAACATCGAGGACGTGCAGCACATCGTGATCCTCATGCAGGAAAACCGCTCGTTCGACCATTACTTCGGCACGCTCCGCGGCGTGCGTGGGTATGGCGATACGCGCACCGTCACGCTGCCGAGCGGCAAGAGCGTGTGGCATCAGCCGGTGGCCGGTGGCGTGGGCGAAGTGCTGCCGTTCCGCCCGAGTGCGCCCGATCTGGGCCTGCAGTTCCTGCAAGACTTGCCGCACGGCTGGAACGACACGCACCTTGCCGTCAACGGCGGCCGCTATGACGGCTGGGTCCCGCACAAGGGCACCACGACGATGGCGTATCTCACACGCCAGGACATTCCGTTCCACTACGCCCTGGCCGACGCCTTCACCATCTGCGACGCCTATCACTGCGCCACGCCCACGTCGACCGACCCGAACCGCTACTACATGTGGACCGGCTATGTCGGTAACGACAACGTCGGCGGCGGCCCGGTAATCGACAACGCAGAAGCCGGCTACGGCTGGTCGACGTATCCGGAAGTGCTGGAGGCCGCCGGAATTTCGTGGAAGATCTATCAGGACATCGGTACCGGGCTGGACGCCGCAGGTTCCTGGGGCTGGACGAGCGACGCCTACATCGGCAACTACGGCGACAACTCGCTGCTGTACTTCAAGCAATATCAGAACGCGCAGCCTAGCAACCCGCTGTACGACAAGGCGCGCACCGGCACCAACGCAGCGGCCGGAGAGGGCTACTTCGACATCTTGAAGCGCGACGTGCAGAACGGCACGCTGCCGCAGGTATCGTGGATTGCCGCGCCGGAAGCGTTCTCCGAGCACCCGAACTGGCCGGCCAACTACGGCGCCTGGTACATCGATCAGGTCTTGCAGGTGCTGACCTCCAACCCCGAGGTGTGGAGCAAGACCGCGGTGTTCATCACCTACGACGAGAACGACGGCTTCTTCGATCACCTCGTCCCACCGTTCGCCGCGTCGGGCAGCAATGGACTGTCGACGGTCGATACCACGGGCGAATACTTCCCGGGCAACAGCACGTACAGTGCCGGCAGCTACGGCCTGGGCCAGCGCGTGCCGATGCTTGTGGTATCGCCGTGGTCAAAGGGCGGCTACGTGTGCTCCGAAACGTTCGACCATACGTCGATCATTCGTTTCATCGAGCAGCGCTTCAAGCGCACGCACGGCGTGAAGTCGCCGAACATCTCGAAGTGGCGTCGCGCCGTGTGCGGTGATCTGACGTCGGCGTTCAACTTCGCCACGCCCAACGAGGTGGTGCCTGCATTGCCGAGCACTGCAGCCTACGTGCCGAAGGACAAGCTGCGCCACGCCAGCTACGTGCCGCTGCCCCCGCTGGTGCAGGCCGTGCCGAAGCAGGAAGCGGGCGTGCGCCCGTCGCGTGCGCTGCCGTACGAACTCTTCGTGCGCGGGCGGCAGGACGAAGCCGCCGGCAAGTTCCAGCTGGAATTCGTGAACACCGGGGACGTGGGGGCTGCATTCCTCGTCTACACCGCCGGCAGCACGGATGCGCCGCGCACCTACACGGTCGAGGCAGGCAAGCGGCTGTCGGACAAGCTGGCCGTGAACGCAGGCGGTGCCTACGACTTCACGGTGCACGGCCCGAACGGCTTCCTGCGCCGCTTTGTCGGCAAGCTCACGCTGTCGGGCCTGCTGCGTCCGCACGGTCACGCGCTGGAAGTGAAGGAAGGCTACGACGTGGCCAACGGCAACCTGCAACTGCGCCTCATCAATCACGGCCGTGCGCCGACCGTCTTCACCATCAAGAGCGCTTACACGGGCGAAAGCGTGCAACGCGAAGTGCGCGGCGGTGACGATGCGTCGGTGTACCTCGACTTGCGCAGCCACCACGCCTGGTACGACCTGACCGTCACGGCCAGCAGCGATGCCGGCTTTGAGCGTCGTCTTGCCGGCCACGTTGAGACCGGCCGTGTCAGCGCGTCCGATCCGGCGCTGAGCGCGTAACCGCGGCCC
>NZ_JASATD010000031.1:0-48111 GCF_038440115.1 Ralstonia sp. OTU4908
CAACGTCCGGCTCAGGCAGAAGACTTGACCGGGTAGCCGGCTTGCTCGATGGCGGCCTTGACGGCATCGGTGCTGGCACCGCTGGTGACGGCCACGGTTTGCTTGTCCAGATCAACCTGCACATTGGCGCCGGCATCGACCTGCTGCACCGCACGGGTGACAGCTGAGACGCAATGGCCACAGCTCATGCCGCTCACGGAAAAGGTCGTGGAAGACGTCGTCATCGTTTGCTCCTGAAAGACGGAAGGGGGATCACGGCAGCAGTATGAACCTTCCCATCATTGGAAGCGCAAGCGTAAAATGGGCTTGACCTTGCCAAGATGGGAAGGTCTAGGCTGATGCCATCTCTTCAGAACGGACGCTTTCATGACTGCAGCCAGCCTTCCCGACGTGCCTTCGACCGATCTCGATATCGGTGGGATGACGTGCGCTGCCTGTGCGGGCCGTGTCGAACGTGCCTTGCGTGCCGTGCCCGGCGTGACCGAAGCGAGCGTGAATCTCGCGACCGAGCGGGCGCGCGTGCAAGGCGGCGCGGCAAGCGATGCGCTGATCGCCGCTGTTACCGCGGCCGGCTATGAGGCCCGCGTCGCTACTGATGAAACCGCCGCTGCGCCCGCTGCTGCCGAACCCGACTTCTGGGAAGGCGCCGGCCCTGTGTGCATTGCCGCCGCACTGTCTGTGCCGCTTGTTTTGCCGATGGTTGCAGGGTGGTTCGGTGGCGACTGGATGTTGCCGGCCTGGGTGCAATGGCTGCTGGCAACGCCTGTGCAGTTCGTTATTGGCGCACGCTTCTACAAGGCCGGCTGGAAGGCGCTCCGTGCGGGTGCCGGCAATATGGATCTGCTGGTCGCGCTCGGCACGTCGGCGGCGTATGGGCTGTCGCTGTGGCTATGGTGGCGTGCCGGGGCGGACGGGATGCACCACGCGCCGCACCTGTACTTCGAAAGCGCCGCCGTGGTCATCACGCTGGTGCGGCTTGGCAAGTGGCTGGAAGTGCGTGCCAAGCGCCAGACCGCCCAGGCCATCCGTGCCCTGCAGGCGCTGCGCCCCGACACCGCTCGCGTGCGCGGTGCCGACGGCACGCTGCGCGATACCCCTGTCGCCCAGGTGCGCGTGGGCGACGTGGTGTCCGTGCGCGCCGGTGAACGCATCCCCGTGGATGCGGTTGTGCTGGAAGGCGCGAGCCACGTCGATGAATCCATGCTGACCGGCGAAAGCCTGCCCGTGCCCAAGCGCGAAGGCGACCACGTGACCGCCGGCGCCATCGCCACCGACGGCGTGCTGCTCGTGCGCACCACGGCCGTCGGCGCCGACACGATGCTCTCGCGCATCATCCGCCTTGTGGAAGACGCGCAGGCTGCCAAGCCGCCGATCCAGCAACTGGTCGACCGCGTCAGCGCCATTTTCGTGCCGGCGGTGCTGGTGGCGGCGGTTCTCACGCTGGCAGGTTGGTTCATTGCCGGTGCGGCGTGGGAGACGGCCATCGTCAACGCTGTTGCCGTGCTGGTAATTGCCTGCCCATGTGCGCTGGGTCTTGCCACGCCGTCCGCCATCATGGCCGGCACGGGTGCGGGCGCGCGGCGCGGCATCCTGATTGCCGACGCGCAGGCGCTGGAACGCGCGCAACAAGTGGATTTCGTCGTCTTCGACAAGACGGGCACGCTCACCGTCGGCCAGCCGCGTGTGACGGCGGTGGAAGCGGCATCCGGCATCGACGCCGACACGCTGCTCGATCAGCTTGCCGCGCTGCAGGCCGAGAACACGCATCCGCTGGCACAGGCCACGCGCGACTATGCCAAGGAGCGGGGTCGCGCTATCACGCCAGCGCAATCGCCGGAAGTGCTGGCCGGACGCGGCACGCGGGGCATCGTGAATGGCGCATCGCTGCAACTTGGCAATGCGCGGTGGATGGATGAACTGGGGCTCGATCGCAGCGCATTGCAGGCACGCGCCGATGCGCTGGAGGCGCAAGGCAACACCGTCTCGTGGCTTGCACAACGTGATGAAGGTGGCGTGCAGTTGCGTGGCCTGATTGCATTTGGCGATGCGCTCAAGCCCGGTGCGAAAGAGGCCGTGGCGGCGCTGCAGGCCCGTGGCGTGCGCACCGCGCTCGTGACGGGCGACAACGCTGGGGCAGCGCACAGCGTGGCGCGGGCACTCGGCATCGATGAAGTGGCTGCGCAAGTGCTGCCGCAAGACAAGGCCGCACGCGTGACGGCGTGGCAGCAGGGCGGCCATGTGGTGGCGATGGTGGGCGATGGCATCAACGATGCGCCTGCGTTGGCGGCGGCCGATGTCGGCATCGCCATGGCCACCGGCACCGATGTGGCGATGCAGGCCGCCGGTATCACGCTCATGCGCGGCGAGCCGCGCCTGGTGAACGATGCGCTGGACTTGTCGCGCCGCACCGTCACCAAGATCCGCCAGAACCTGTTCTGGGCGTTCATCTATAACGTGGTGGGCATTCCGCTGGCGGCATTCGGCTTGCTGAACCCGACGTTTGCCGGCGCGGCGATGGCGTTCTCCAGCGTGAGCGTCGTCACCAATGCGTTGATGCTGCGCCGCTGGCGCGCCACCGGAGACAAGGCATGACGCGCACCGATCTGATCGACAAAGGCCCCGTCAACATTGGCGAGGCCGCAAAGGCCAGTGGCGTGTCGGCCAAGATGATCCGGTACTACGAAAGCATCGGCCTGCTGCCGCCGAGTCCGCGCACCGAAGGCAACTACCGCATGTACGACGCGCGGGCGTTGCATGTGCTGCGCTTTATCCAAAGGTCGCGCTCGCTGGGTTTCGCGCTGGAAGAAATCCGCACGCTGCTTTCGCTATGGAACGACCGCGAACGGGCCAGCGCCGATGTGAAGGCCGTCACCCTGCGCCACGTGGCGGATCTCGACGCGCGCATCAGCGAGCTGCAGACCATGCGCGACACGCTCATGACGCTCGCCAATGCGTGCCACGGCGATGATCGCCCCGATTGCCCGATCCTCCAGAGCGTGGCCGGCGAGGGCGGTGAAGGCGGCCCCGAGTCCGACCTCGACGCCTGCTGCCACTGACGGGCCGCTCTATTGGCGCAGATTGCGACAGGCGGCGTCTATGCCACAATCTGGCAACCCAAGGAGGAGACGCCGATGACGCAAGCCCCCGCACAGGTCACCGCCCATCCAGCGCTGGAAAGCCGCCAGCGCATGAAGGACGGCACTGAACTGCTGGTCCGCACCTGGTTGCCCGCGCCCGACACCGGCGAGCCGCGCGGCACCGTCATCCTGGTTCACGGCATGGCCGAACACAGCGGCCGCTATCCGCATGTGGCCAAGGTGCTCACCGACCTGGGCTTGCGCGTACGTGCCTTCGACCTGCGGGGCCACGGCAAGAGCGGCGGCCCGCGCATGGCGCTCGACGCGCAAGACAACTACCTCACCGATCTCGCCGAAATCGTCGATGCCGCCGTCGCCGAATGGCACGAGATGCCGTTCGTGCTCGGCCACAGCATGGGCGGGTTGATCGTCGCGCGCTTCACCACCGCGCGTATCCGCCCCGTGCGCGGCGTGCTGCTTTCATCGCCCGCGCTGCGCGTGAAATTGCCGCCCGGAACGGGCATCGTGCGGGGGATTCTCTCCGCCATTGCGCCGCGGTTGCCGGTGCCGAATCCCGTTGATCCGGCCAAGCTTTCGCACGATCCGAGCATCGCCGCCGCCTATCGCGCAGACCCGCTGGTGCAGGGCACGATCAGTGCGTCGCTGCTCGAATTCATGCTCAATGCGATCACGCAGGCGCAGCAGGATGCGCCTCGCCTGGAAGCGCCGATGCTGCTGATGGCCGGTGGCGCGGATGCGATTGTCGATCCCTCTGGCAGCCGCGATTTCTATGCGAATGCGCCGGAAGATTTGCGGACCTTGGCGTGGTTCGACAACGGGTATCACGAGATCTTCAACGAAGCCGAACCGCTGCGTAGCGAGGTGTTTGGAAAGATGACGGAGTGGCTGGCTTCGCGGATTTGATTTGAAGTGAATTGGTTGCACCACAAGAACAAGAACCAATAACACCAGGGAAAAGAAGCACGGAGACATGGATACCTACGACTACATCATCATCGGCGCAGGCTCCGCCGGCTGCGTCCTCGCCAACCGGCTGACCCGCGACCCCGACGTTTCCGTCCTGCTGCTCGAAGCGGGCGGCAAGGACGATTACCACTGGATCCACATCCCCGTCGGCTATCTGTATTGCATCGGCAACCCGCGCACCGATTGGCTCTATCGCACGCGCGAAGAGCCCGGGCTGAACGGTCGCTCGCTGGGGTATCCGCGCGGCCGCGTGCTGGGGGGCTGCTCGTCGATCAACGGCATGATCTATATGCGGGGCCAGCGCGAAGACTACGACGGCTGGGCCGCCATCACGGGCGACGATTCATGGAAATGGGATGCGGTGCTGCCGCTCTTCAAGGCCAGCGAAAACCACCACGGCGGTGCCAACGAATGGCACGGCGCCAACGGCGAATGGCGCGTCGAGCCGCAACGCCTGCACTGGCAGGTGCTGGAGACCTTCATCGAGGCGGCCGTGCAGGCGGGCATCCCGCGCACGAGCGACTTCAACCGCGGCGACAACTTTGGCGTCGGCTACTTCGAGGTCAACCAGAAACGCGGCATCCGCTGGAACACGGCCAAGGGCTTTCTGCGCCCGGCATCGCAGCGGCCGAACCTGACCATCGTGACGGGTGCGCAAGTCCGGGCGCTGACGTTTGACGGCAAGCGCTGCACTGGCGTGACGTATCGCGGGGCCGGGCAAGACTACACCGTGGCCGCGCGCGAAGAGGTGATCCTGTCGGCCGGCGCGATCAACTCGCCGCAATTGCTGGAGCTGGCCGGCATTGGTCAGCCGGAACGTCTGCAGGCGCTCGGCATTCCGGTGCGCCAGGCGCTGCCGGGTGTCGGAGAAAACCTGCAAGACCACCTGCAGCTGCGCAGCGTGGTCAAGGTGCACGGCGTGCCCACGCTCAACACGCGCGCCTCGAACTGGTGGGGCAAGGCGCTCATCGGCATGCAATACGCGTTCAACCAGAGCGGGCCGATGAGCATGGCGCCGTCGCAGTTGGGCGTGTTCGCGCGCTCGAACCCGCACGTGTCGCGGCCCGATGTGGAGTATCACGTGCAGCCGCTTTCGCTCGACAAGTTCGGCGATCCGCTGCACGCGTTCAATGCGTTTACCGCGAGTGTGTGCAACCTGCGGCCGACCTCGCGCGGCACGGTGCATGTCACGTCCACCGATCCGTTTGCGGCACCGACCATCGCGCCGAACTACTTGTCGACCGAGGAAGACCGCAAGGTCGCGGCCGATTCGCTGCGCCTCACGCGCCGCATCGTCGCGCAACCGGCCTTGGCGCAATACAAGCCGGAGGAGTACCTGCCCGGCGCCGCGTTCCAGACCGACGAGGAACTCGCCCGCGCAGCCGGAGAAATCGGCACGACCATCTTCCACCCGGTCGGCACGTGCCGCATGGGCCGCGCCGATGACGCAAACGCCGTGGTCGATGCGCAGCTGCGCGTGCGCGGCATCGACGGCCTGCGGGTGGTCGACGCGTCCGTCATGCCGACGATTACGTCGGGCAATACCAACTCGCCGACTATCATGATTGCGGAGAAGGCGAGCGAGATGATTCGTGCCGCGCGCAAGGCCCGCGCGCGCGGTGAGGCCGTGCCAGCCTGACGCCGGTTCCGACGCGATGACACGGGCATGACACACCGCCCGTGTCCACTGGATACGCAATCGGCATTGCCCCCATAGGTAACTCTACGTATCACCCCCATGTGGGGCAGAAAGCTAATACTGGTGCGGGTTTCCGGCGCGTAAGCGGGGTGTAATCGACTCGGTAAAAACCCCGATGTTTTGCAACGCAACAGCCGTTGACAATCATCCGCACCATAAAAAGGGCGGGAGACCAGAGGGAATCATGGCGCAGGACATCATTCTCGAAACGCGCGGACTGACCAAGGGCTTCAAGGGCTTTACCGCCGTGTCCGACGTCAACCTGCGCGTGCAGCGTGGGTCCATCCATGCGCTCATCGGCCCGAACGGTGCCGGCAAGACGACCTGTTTCAACCTGCTGACCAAATTCCTGGTGCCCACGCGCGGCACGATCCTGTTCAACGGCGTCGATATCACGTCGGAGAAGCCGGCACAGATCGCGCGCCGCGGCGTCATCCGCTCGTTCCAGATCTCCGCCGTGTTTCCGCATCTGACGGTGATGGAAAACGTTCGCGTTGGACTGCAGCGGCAGCTCGGCACGGCGTACGCGTTCTGGCGCAGCGAGCAGTCGCTCAACACGCTGAATGCGCGCGCGATGGAGCTGCTCGAACAGGTGGGGCTGACGGAGTTTGCGCACACCGTGACGGTGGAGCTGCCCTACGGCCGCAAGCGCGCGCTGGAGATTGCGACCACGCTGGCGATGGAGCCCGAGCTGATGCTGCTCGACGAGCCCACGCAGGGCATGGGCCACGAAGACGTGGACCGCGTGACGGAGCTGATCAAGCGCGTCGCACAGGGCCGCACGATCCTGATGGTCGAACACAACATGAACGTGGTCTCGTCCATCGCCGACAAGATCACGGTGCTGCAGCGCGGCCAGATCCTGGCCGAAGGCCTGTACGAAGACGTCTCGAAGAACCCGCAGGTGATGGAGGCCTATATGGGCACCGCCGATGCGGCGCTGGAAGGCCATTGAGGCCACTGATCGACGCTGATCGATCACGCGACGCGGCCACACGCCGCGCATCAAACGTAAGCGAACGCTAGACCCGAACACACGAGAACACTGCATGAGCACGCCCGCGCTCCAGATCAAGGACCTGCACGCCTGGTACGGCGAATCGCACATCCTGCATGGTGTCGACCTGACCGTGAACCGCGGCGAGGTGGTCACGCTGCTCGGCCGCAACGGCGCGGGCCGCACCACCACGCTGCGCGCCATCATGGGCCTGGTGGGCACGCGCAAGGGCTCCATCGTCGTGCATGACGCAAGCGGCCAGGGCGTGGAAACGATCGACCTGCCCACGCACAAGATCGCCCACTGCGGCATCGGGTACTGCCCCGAAGAGCGCGGCATCTTCTCGAGCCTGTCGTGCGAAGAGAACCTGATGCTGCCGCCGGTGCTGAAGGGCCAGGTGGCCAAGACCGGCAATGCCGGTATGAGCATCGACGAGATCTACGAGATGTTCCCCAACCTGGCCGAGCGCCGCCAAAGCCAGGGCACGCGCCTGTCGGGCGGCGAGCAGCAGATGCTGGCGGTCGGGCGCATCCTGCGCACCGGCGCGAACTTGTTGCTGCTCGACGAGATTTCCGAAGGATTGGCGCCGGTGATCGTGCAGGCGCTGGCCCGCATGATCCTGATGCTCAAGAAGCGCGGCTACACGGTGGTGATGGTGGAGCAGAACTTCCGCTTTGCCGCGCCGCTGGCAGACCGGTTTTATGTGATGGAACACGGCCGTATCGTCGAGCGTTTCGAGGCGGCGCAGTTGCAGGACAAGATGCCGGTGCTGCACGAGCTGCTCGGCGTTTAAGAGGTTTTTCCGATCGACTTGCAAGACCCATGCGCCAGCGTGATCCGCGGCGCGCACGACACAGGAGACAGGACCATGACACTCAAGAAGCTGGCTGGTGCATTGATGGCGATAGGGCTGGGGGCGGCCGCATTCGGCGCGCATGCGCAGGTGAGCGGCGACAAGGTGAAGATCGGCTACATCACGGATCTTTCGGGGCTGTATGCCGACATCGACGGGCAGGGCGGTGTCGAGGCGGTGAAGATGGCGATCGAGGATGCGGGCGGCAAGGTGCTCGGCAAGCCGATCGAACTCGTGACGGCGGACCACCAGAACAAGGCCGACATTGCCGCATCGAAGGCGCGTGAATGGATGGACCAGCAAGGCCTGGACATGCTGCTGGGCGGCACGAACTCTGCCACGGGCCTGGCCATGAACAAGGTGGCTTCCGAGAAGAAGCGCGTGTTCATCGACATCGGTGCCGGCACGGCGCGCCTGACCAACGAAGAGTGCACGCCGTACACGATCCACTATGCGTACGACACCGTGGCACTGGCCAAGGGCACGGGCAGCGCGGTGGTCAAGCAGGGCGGCAAGTCGTGGTTCTTCCTGACCGCCGATTACGCGTTCGGTCACTCGCTGGAGAACGACACCACGGCTGTGGTGAAGGCCAACGGCGGCACGGTGGTCGGTTCGGTCAAGCACCCGCTGTCGGCATCGGACTTCTCGTCGTACCTGCTGCAGGCGCAGTCGTCCAAGGCACAGATCCTGGGCCTGGCCAACGCTGGCGGCGACACGATCAACTCGATCAAGGCAGCCAAGGAATTCGGCATCACCAAGACGATGAAGATCGCAGGCCTGCTGATGTTCATCAACGACGTGCACAGCCTGGGTCTGCAGACGGCCGAAGGCCTGCTGATGACCGACAGCTGGTACTGGGACATGAACGACGCGTCGCGCAAGTTCGCCAACCGCTACTTCATGAAGATGAAGAAGATGCCGAGCAGCCTGCAGGCAGCGGATTACTCGGCGGTGTCGAACTACATCAAGGCCGTGGCCGCTGCTGGCACGGATGATCCGGACAAGGTCATCGCCCAGCTCAAGAAGACCAAGATCGACGACTTCTACACGAAGGGCTATATCCGCCAGGACGGCCGTGCCATCCACGACATGTACCTGCTGCAGGTAAAGACGCCGGCCGAATCGAAGAAGCCGTGGGATTACCTGAAGGTTGTCGCGACGATCCCGGGCGAGCAGGCTTTCACCACGCCCGCCGAGTCGAAGTGCTCGCTGATGAAGAAGTAAGAGCGTAGGCAATCCGGCGCCGCCGTCCGTGTGGGGGGGCGGCGCCATCAACGTTGTGTTGGTGTTCTTCCCCTGACCGCGATGGAAATCTTCGGCGTTCCGCTACCGGCCATGCTCAGCCAGCTGCTGCTGGGTCTGGTCAACGGTTCCTTCTATGCGATGTTGAGCCTGGGCCTTGCGGTCATCTTCGGGCTGCTCAACGTCATCAATTTTGCGCACGGCGCGCTGTTCATGCTGGGCGCGGTGCTCACGTGGATGGGCTTCTCGTACCTTGGCGTGCCGTACTGGGCGATGCTGGTGCTCTCGCCTCTGGTGATCGGCCTGCTGGGCGTGGTGATCGAACGCACGCTGCTGCGGTTCATCTACAAGCTCGATCACCTCTATGGCCTGCTGCTTACGCTGGGCGTGACGCTCGTCATCGAAGGCGTGTTCCGCGCCATCTACGGTGTGTCGGGCTTGCCATATGACACGCCCCAGCTGCTGCAGGGTGCCACCGACCTCGGCTTCATGATGCTGCCCAACTATCGCGCGTGGGTGGTGGTGGCGTCGCTGGCGGTGTGCTTCGCCACGTGGTTCATGATCGAGAAGACGAAGCTGGGCGCGTACCTGCGCGCCGGCACCGAGAACCCCAAGCTGGTCGAAGCCTTTGGCGTGAACGTGCCGCTGATGGTCACGCTCACCTACGGCTTTGGCGTGGCGCTGGCGGCATTTGCCGGTGTGCTGGCGGCGCCGGTCATCCAGATCTCGCCGCTGATGGGGCAGAGCATGATCATCACCGTGTTTGCGGTGGTGGTGATCGGCGGCATGGGGTCGATTCTCGGTTCGATCGTCACCGGGCTGGGCTTGGGCGTGATCGAGGGGCTGACCAAGGTGTTTTATCCACAGGCGTCGGCGACCGTGGTGTTCGTGATCATGGTGCTGGTGCTGCTGGTGCGTCCGGCGGGCCTGTTCGGTAAAGAGAAATGAGCGGCGCGGCCAACATGACCAACTCTTCCTCCCTCAAATATGTTCTGTACGGCCTGCTGCTGGTGGCGCTGATTGCCGCGCCGCTGGTGGGCGCGTATCCGGTGTTCGTCGCCAAGCTGCTGTGCTTTGCGCTGTTTGCCTCCGCCTTCAACCTGCTGCTGGGCTACACGGGGCTGCTGTCGTTCGGGCATGCGGCCTTCTTTGGCGGCGCGGGCTACGTGGCCGGCTACATGATGCGCGATCTGCACGTCACGCCGGAGCTTGGCCTGCTGGCCGGCACCGCAGCCGGCGCGTTCATCGGTTTGATCGTGGGCTTGCTCGCCATCCGCCGTCAGGGCATCTACTTTGCGATGATCACGCTGGCGCTGGCGCAGATGCTGTACTTCTTCTGCCTGCAAGTGCCGTTCACGGGCGGTGAAGACGGCCTGCAAGGCGTGCCGCGCGGCAAGCTGTTCGGCGTGATCGACCTCTCTTCGGACCTGACGCTGTACTACGTGGTGCTGGTTATCGTGGTGGCGGCGTTCCTGCTGATCGTGCGCACGATCCACTCGCCGTTCGGGCAGATCCTCAAGGCCATCAAGGAGAACGAGCCGCGCGCCACGTCCCTCGGCTACGACACCGATCGTTTCAAGCTGCTGGCCTTCGTGCTGTCGGCGGCGCTCACGGGCCTCGCCGGTTCGCTCAAGACGCTGGTGCTCGGCTTCGAGACGCTCACCGACGTGCACTGGTCGATGTCCGGCTCGGTCATCCTGATGACGCTGGTAGGCGGCCTGGGTATCCTGTCTGGCCCGCTGCTGGGTGCGGCGCTCGTGATCGCGCTGGAAAACAAGCTCGGCGACATCGGCAGCTTCCTGGCTGGCGCCACCGGCATCGACGGCTTCAATATCCTTGGCGAATCGGTCACCACGGTCACGGGCGCGATCTTCGTAATCTGTGTACTGACGTTCCGGCGCGGCATCATGGGCGAAATTGCGGCGCGCGTACCGTGGTTGCGACGTTGACGCCACAATGCGCGAAGATGCCGGTAAATTTCACCCGAACGGCTGCACTTGGTGCCTCATGCACCGTAAGGGTTTGCTCTAGTTGCTGCATTGCGGTGCATCTTTTACAGTCTCGTTACGGTTTTCGCACGAGATAAATGAGGCGGGAGCGAGGAGACGACAGCACACACCGCATGTACGGTGGAGATGCAAAATAGATAAAGGCCCTGCCAGGCGATCCCCGGCAGGGCCTTTTAGTTTGTGCGTTTAGCCAGTGGCGCTCGCCGCCAAGAGCGCCCGGCCGCGGGCGCTGACCGTCACCAGATGCGATCCGGGCGCGCAGTCCACCAGCCCATCAATGCACGCATCTTCCCAGATCGACAGCCGCGGGCATGACGTCCGCCAGGTTTCCAGCACTTCTGCATAAGGCCTGGGCCGTTCGGCCAGCGACTGCAGCAATTGCAGGGTGAGGGCGCGCGCCGGATCGGTCATGGCGGGCTCCGTGGTGTGCCGCATCCATTCTGGTTCGCGCCGATTCACAAGAGAAATGCATTCGTTGTCGACGCCTATGCGTGTGCTGCATGACAATGGCGCTTCGCCAGAACTGTCCATGACCTTCTCCACTCGCCTTGCCACGCCTGAAGACCGGCCGCGCCTGCTGGCCGCCGTCGCGTCGACCGCCTCGCCGCTGCAGCTTGCGCATGCCGTCGATACGCTGCTCGCTCATCCGAGCGTGCACCCGTGCTTTCTCGTGGAAAAAGGGGAGATGTTGGCCGGTGTGGCACCGATCACGCTCGTGCCGCATCTGGCCCTGGGCGGTTTGGTGGCGTGGTTGCCCGTCGGCGTGATGGTGCTTTCCGGTGACACGGCCACGCGCGATGCGGCCCTGGCGGCCGTCAATGAGTACGCCAGGGCACATGGCATACTCCACGTCCTGTTGCCGCCCGCGGCGCTGTCGGCTGAAGACGCCGCAGCGCTCGGCTTTGCGCCCGACGCATCGGGCTGCTGGCGGCGTAGCGCGCGCCCGTCGCCCAAGGCGCTGGGCTAATCCTTCCTGTTTCGTTTCTCCTGATGGAATTCGCTTTGCTCGCCGTGGCCGGTTTTCTGGCCGGCCTGATCGATGCTGTTGCTGGTGGCGGCGGCCTGGTGCAGATTCCCGCGCTCTTCTCGGCGTATCCCAACATCGTCCCCGCCACGCTGATCGGCACAAACAAGGTCGCGTCGATGTCGGGCACCGCGACGGCGGCGGTGCGCTACGGCCGCACGGTGCGCATTTATTGGGGCGCCACAGCGCCGGCTGTGGTCACGGCGTTTATGTTTTCGCTGCTGGGCGCATGGGCGCTCACGCACATTCCGGCCGAACCGCTGCGCCGTGCGCTGCCGTTCGTGCTGGCGGTGCTGCTCGTCTACACGGTGGCCAAGAAGAACCTGGGCGCCGACCATGCTCCGAGCCTCAAGGGCTGGCGCGAGCGCGCCGCGGCATTGCTGGCCGGCGCGGCCATTGGCTTCTACGACGGCGTGTTTGGCCCGGGCACGGGCAGCTTTCTGATGATCGTGTTCGTGCGCGTGTTCGGATACGACTTCCTGCACGCGTCGGCGTCCACCAAGATCGTGAATCTGGCGACCAACGTGGCAGCGCTGTTGCTGCTGGCCGCCAAGGGGCACGTGTGGTGGCAGCTCGGCCTGGTGATGGCGGTGGCCAACGTGGCCGGCAATCAGGTCGGCAGCCACCTCGCGCTGCGGCACGGCAGCCGCTTCGTGCGCAAGGTGTTCATCGTGGTGGTGTTGGCGCTGATTTTGAAGACGGCTTACGACGCGTTCATCCGTTGAGTTGCTTCTCGAGCGCCACGCTGCGCTCGGTGATGACGTCGCCCGTGTGCTGCGTCGTCACGGTTTCGATCAGCATGATTCCGCATTCCTCGTCGGCCACCGGAAAGTGACGCACGCCGCGCGGCACGACGCAGAATTCGCCGGGGCCGAGGTGCACATCGGCGCGGTCTTTGAAGGCGATTTTCAGGTGGCCGTAGACCACGAAGAACAGTTCGTCTTCATTCGGGTGGTCATGCCAGACGAACTCGCCCTTGAGCTTGGCGACCTTGATGTATTGGTCGTTGACCTGGCCGACGACGCGCGGCGACCAATAGTCCGTGACCTGTTCCAGCGCCTGGGTGACCTGTACGGCGTGTCCTGCGAGCATGATGCGCTCCGATGGGGGGAAGGCACCGAAGATAAGGCCACGCGCCGCGCATGCCCAACCAAACTTTCTAATCGGGCAGATCACGCGGGCTAATGCGCGGCGCGTTGTCATGGTGGTGCCGCATGGGCGGGCTAGGCTGCATGGCTCCGCTTTTGCCCGCGCAGCATCATGGCCCTGACTCTCGACGACATCCGCACGCTATTCGATCGCCACGGCAACATTGCCTACAGCGGCGAGCCCGTCACTCAGTTGGAACATGCCTTGCAGACGGCGACGCTGGCGGAGGCGGCCGGCGCGTCGGATGTGCTGGTCACGGCGGCGCTGCTGCACGACCTCGGTCATTTGCTGAACCTGCAGGGCGAGACGCCGACCGCCCACGGCATCGACGATCAGCACCAGTACTTTGCGCTGCCGTTTCTGCGTGCGACGTTTCCCGATGCCGTGCTGGAGCCGATCCGCCTGCATGTGGATGCCAAGCGCTGCCTGTGCGCGATGGACGCGCATTACTACGCACGCCTATCAGCGGATTCGGTACGCAGCCTGGCGTTGCAGGGCGGCGTGTTTTCGACACACGAGGCCGAGGCCTTCATGCAGCGTCCATACGCTGCCGATGCGCTGCAATTGCGCCAGTGGGATGACCTCGCCAAGGTGGCCGGGCAGCGCACACCTAAACTTGCTCACTTCCTTGCCACGGCCGCGCGGGTTTTAGTGGCAGCCTAGGCTGCGCAGCGTCGCGCCCACGGCCTCGTCCCAAGGTGTGTGCGGTTCGGCGCCGAGTGCCTGTACGAGCTTGGCGTTGTCCATGCGCACCGGGTGCTGCCACAGGTACCGCATCTCGCGCATCTCGCGCAGCATCTCCGAGAACGGCGCCAGCGCCGGCATTAGCCACCACGGGAATGCGCGCGTCTTGACGGGGCGGCCCACCGCGCGGCCAATGGCGGCGGCCATTTGCGTGCCGTCGGCGTCCCAGTGACCGCGCATGTGATAGACGGCGAAGTCCGGCAGGCGGTCGCCTTGCTCGACAAGACGCAGCATCGTTTCGGCCACGTCCGGCAGGTACGCCCATTGATGGCCGATGCCCGCGGCGCCCGGCTGCGTGACGGTGCGGACGGGCTTGCCCGGCTTGACCAGCGCGCCGGCAAACCAGGTGTTGCTGGTTTGCGGCCCGAAGAAATCGCCCGCGCGCACGATCAGGCTGCGCACGCCGTCGGCGCTGGCGGCCTGCATGCGGCGCTCCAGCTCTGCGCGGATCTTGCCCTTGCGCGTGAGCGGTGCCTGCGCGGTGGTTTCGCGCAGCACGGGAAACGTGTCCGGCGCGAAGTTGTACACCGTGCCCGGCAGCACGATGCGCGCGCCTGAAGCACGGGCGGCGGCGATGGTGTTGTCGATCATCGGCAGGACCAGGCCGGCCCAGTTCTGGTAGCCCGGCGGGTTGACGGCGTGGATGATCAGCTCTGCGCCTTGCGCCGCGCCGACCACGTCTTCGCGCACCATCGCGTCGCCGCGAATCCATTCGAACGCGGCGTTGCGGTTCGTCAGCGCATCCGGATTGCGCTGCAGCGCCCGTACATGCCAGCCGCGCGCCACCAGTCGGCGTGCCACTTCACCGCCAATGCCGCCGGTGGCGCCCAGCACCAATGCGATGCGTTTTGCCTGTTCCATGACCGTGCTCCTGATGTGAGAGAGAGCGTTGCGATGGAGGCATTCTGGGGCGTGTCTGTGCTTCAATGGAATTGTTGATATCAAGCGTGCAGCTATACAAATTTGTATGGACAGATCGGAACCGGGCTGGGAGTTGTATCGGACGTTTCTTGCCGTCGTGCGAGAAGGATCGCTGTCGGGCGCCGCCCGCGCGCTGGGGCTGACGCAGCCGACGGTGGGGCGGCATGTCGATGCGCTCGAACGGGCGCTGGGCATGTCGCTCTTCCTCCGAACACAGCAGGGGCTGAGCCCCACAGAAGCGGCGCTATCGCTGCGGCCGTTTGCGGAATCGCTGGAGGCCACGAGCGCCGCCTTGCTGCGCGCCGCCTCCAGCCAGGGCGAGGGCGTGCGCGGCACCGTGCGCATCACCGCCAGCGAGGTGGTGGCGGTGGAAGTGCTGCCACCCATCCTCGCCGACCTGCACGCCGCCTATCCGGAGCTGACGCTCGAACTGGTGCCCTCCAACCGGATGGAAGACCTGCTGCGCCGCGAAGCGGATATCGCCGTGCGCATGCAGCCACCGAGCCAGGGCGTGCTCGTCGCGCGGCATCTCGGCGGCATCGAGCTTGGGTTGTTCGCGCATCAGCGCTACCTGGCGCAGCGCGGCATGCCCACCACGATAGAAGAACTGGCTGGCCACACCTTGATCGGTTACGACAAAGAGAACGCGTTCTTGCGCAGCATGCGGGCGCAGTTTCCGTGGGTCCAACGCAACCGCTTCGCGCTGCGCACAGACAGTGACCTGGCCGCGATTGCCGCGCTGCGTGCGGGCTTTGGCATCGGCTTCTGCCAAGTCGGCCTGGCGCGGCACAACGCGGATTTGGTTCGGCTGTTCAGTGAGCAGATCGCCATCACGCTCGACACCTGGCTCGCCATGCACGAAGACCTGCGTGACAGCCCGCGTTGCCGCGTCGTGTTTGATGCGCTGGCGACGGGGCTGCTGCGATACATCAACGGCGACTGATCGATCGCGTTGTCACCGATTCTGGCGCAGCGGGTCGAGAAGTCCCTTCAGGCCGTTGTGATCCAGCTCCTGCATCAGCGCGAGCAAGCGGCCGATCTGCCCCGGCGGAAAACCCTCGCGCGCGAACCAGTTGAGGTAATGGCCCGGCAGGTCGGCAATCAAGCGGCCCTTGTATTTGCCAAAGGGCATCTGCGTGGTGACGAGGCGGTGGAGGTCTTCGGGGTTCATGGGCGCTATTGTGCCGCCGATGCGGGGACGAACGTGGGCACCTGCGCCAGCAAATGCTCCACAAAACCGGAAGGCTTCGGTAACGGCCGCCGATCCTGCCGATACACGAGATGAACCGGTCGCGGCTCGGGTGCATACGCCTGCAGCGCGCGCACGAGGCGCCCGCTTGCCAGGTTTTCGGCGACGAGCACTTCGGGCAACAGCAGCAGGCCGGCACCGGCCACCGCTGCCGCGCGTAAGCCATGGCCGTCGTAGGCGCCATTCCAACCGGATTTGCGAGGGAGCAAGACAGGAAGATCGTCGTGATTGGTGCCAGCGGCACGCTGGGCCGCGCCGTGGTGGCGGAACTGGGGCAGGGCGGTGCGCACGAAATCATCCGCGTCGGTCGCACGCAGGGCAAGCAACAGCTCGACATCACCAATGCCGACAGCGTGGCCGCGCCGTTCGACAGGCTCGGCCACGTCGAGGCGATCGTCTCCACAGCGGGCAACCTCTTCTTCGGGCCGCTGACAAAGATGACGGCCGCGGATTTCAACGTTGGCCTGCAGGACAAGCTGCTCGGTCAGGTGCGCCTGGCGCTCGTCGGCCAGCATTATCTGAACGACGGCGGCTCGATCACACTCACGACCGGCATCGTCGGGCAGGAGCTGATCGCACAAGGCGCCAACGCGACGGCCGTGAACGCCGGCGTGGAGGGCTTTGTGCGCGCGGCCGCATGCGAGCTGCCGCGCGGCATCCGCATCAATGCGGTCAGCCCGACGGTGCTGACTGAATCCATGGAAGCGTATGGCCCATTCTTTCGAGGCTTCGAGCCGGTCTCGGCAGCGCGTGCGGCGCTCGCATACCGGGGCAGTGTGGAAGGCGTGCAGGGCGGCCGGGTCTATCGCGTGGGATGAATGCGCCTGGATCGTGAACACGTTAAGTTTCGGGGTATGTCCCCCCTTGCTCGCGTGGCGTGACTCCTTCTAGACTCGATCATCCCCGACCCTTCGGTCGGTCAATCGTAGATTCAGGGCGGGCGCAGACCCGCCCGACCTATCTCAGGAGACGGCATGAAGGTATCGCGCGCATCCCGCATTGCACTCGCCGCGACGGCGCTGTTGGCAGGTACGGCGTTCGCCCAGGTGAAGGTCGGCATCACGGTGTCTGCCACGGGGCCGGCCGCTTCGCTAGGCATTCCGGAAAAGAACACCGTCGCGCTGCTCCCCAAGGAAATCGCCGGCAAGAAGATCGAGTACATCGTGCTCGACGATGCGTCTGACACGACCACGGCCGTCAAGAACACGCGCAAGTTGATCACCGAAGACAAGGTCGACCTGGTGATCGGTTCGACCGTCACGCCGAACTCGCTGGCGATGGTGGATGTGGTGGCCGAGAACGAAACGCCAATGATCACCTTGGCCGCATCAGCGCGGATCATCGAGCCGATGGACGCCAAGCGGGCGTGGGTCTTCAAGACGCCGCAAAACGATTCCCACATGGCGACCGCCATTGCCGAGCACATGGCCAACCACGGCGTGAAGACGGTCGCGCTGATCGGTTTTGCCGATGCCTATGGCGATTCGTGGGCGCAGGAGTTCGACAAGGTGGCTGGATTGCGCAAGCTGAAGGTCGTCGCCAATGAGCGCTTTGCTCGGACCGATACGTCGGTGACGGGGCAGGTGCTGAAGATCATGTCAGCCAATCCGGATGCGGTGCTGATCGCAGGCTCGGGTACGCCGGCCGCGTTGCCGGAACGGGCGCTCAAGGAGCGCGGCTACAAGGGCAAGCTGTATCAGACGCACGGCGTGGCGAACGCGGACTTCCTGCGTGTGTGTGGCAAGGACTGCGAAGGCACGTACCTGCCCGCGGGCCCGATCTTGGTTGCCGAGCAGCTGCCGGACAGCAACCCGGTGAAGAAACCGGCGCTAACGTACAAGACGGCATATGAGAAAGCGTACGGCGGACAGGTTTCCACATTCGGCGGACACATGTGGGATGCCGGATTGCTGCTCGCGCAGGCGATGCCTGAAGCGCTGAAAAAGGGGCAACCCGGCACACCGGCGTTCCGTAAGGGATTGCGCGACGCGATGGAAACAACGACCAATCTGGCGATCTCCCACGGCGTGATGAACATGAATGCGAAGGATCACCTTGGCTTGGATCAGCGCTCGCGCGTCATGGTCGAGATCAAGGACGGCAAGTGGAAGCTGCAGAACTGACGACGTACCCCAAACGTCATCGGCCCACGCAAAACGCACGGTTCGCGCCGTGCGTTTTGCTTTCAAGAGGAAAGGAGCCCAAGCACTGACGGAAGCGGCGAAGCCGGCATTGGCTTGGTGCACATGCCGGGTTACACCGTTGCCGACCACATGGCGGTCGGTCCCTCGTTCGGGTGCTTGAGCCCTGATGACCGCCGATGTAACGCTTTCATCTCCAGTTCCTCGCATGCCGCAAATGCCCGGCAAGGTGCGGTCTTTATCGATTTTCTGCGTGCGCATCAGGGAGACGAGGGGCGGGCACCCGCCCACTGATGTGTTTCACGTGAAACACAACCGCGGCCGACAAGCGGTGCATGTTTCACGTGAAACACGAAAAGCAGGTCAATTTCGTCTCGATTGCCGCATCGTCGAACTGCGGTGTAGCTGCGCGACTTATAATTCCGCTTCTCCAAATTTTCGATGCCTCCATGCGAGGAGGAAGCCATGCTGTATCCAATTGAATTCGATGTGATCGTGGTGGGCGGCGGACACGCTGGCACCGAGGCCGCCCTGGCGGCGGCGCGCATGGGCTGTCAGACCCTGCTGCTGACGCACAACATCGAGACGCTGGGGCAGATGAGCTGCAACCCGTCCATCGGCGGCATTGGCAAAGGCCATCTCGTTAAGGAGGTGGACGCCCTGGGCGGCGCTATGGCCATTGCGACGGATGAGGGCGGTATCCAATTCCGTATCCTCAATTCCAGCAAGGGCCCTGCCGTGCGAGCGACGCGCGCCCAGGCGGACCGGGTGCTGTACAAAGCGGCGATCCGCCATCGCCTCGAAAACCAGCCGAATTTGATGCTCTTCCAGCAGGCCGTCGAAGATCTGTTGGTGGAAGGTGACCGCGTGGTCGGGGCAGTGACGCAGGTCGGCGTGCAGTTCCGTGCACGTGCGGTGGTACTGACG
The DNA here is from genome assembly GCF_038440115.1 of Ralstonia sp. OTU4908. NCBI lineage: Bacteria > Pseudomonadati > Pseudomonadota > Betaproteobacteria > Burkholderiales > Burkholderiaceae > Ralstonia > Ralstonia sp. OTU4908. Next base: position 19,020 of record NZ_JASATD010000031.1, read on the forward strand.
GCGGGAACGTTCCTCGATGGAAAGATCCACGTCGGGCTGAATAACTACACCGGCGGCCGTGCCGGCGATCCGGCGGCCGTGTCGCTGTCGGCTCGTCTGAAAGAGTTGAAGCTGCCGCAGGGCCGTCTTAAGACCGGTACGCCGCCGCGCATTGACGGCCGGTCCATCAACTTTTCTGTGCTCGAAGAGCAGCCGGGCGATCTCGATCCGGTGCCGGTGTTCTCGTTCATGGGCCGGGCGGAGATGCACCCACGCCAAGTGCCGTGCTGGGTGACGCACACCAACGAGCGCACGCACGACATCATCCGCGCGGGGTTGGATCGCTCGCCGATGTACACGGGCGTGATCGAAGGGGTGGGGCCGCGCTACTGCCCCAGCATCGAAGACAAGATCCACCGCTTCGCCAGCAAGGACAGCCACCAGATTTTCCTTGAGCCGGAAGGCCTGACGACGAACGAGTTCTACCCGAACGGCGTGTCGACCAGCCTGCCGTTTGATGTGCAGCTGGACCTCATCCACTCCATGCGCGGGCTGGAAAACGCCTACATTCTGCGGCCCGGATACGCCATCGAATACGACTATTTCGATCCGCGCGCGCTGAAGGCTTCACTGGAGTCCAAGGCCATTTCCGGTCTGTTCTTCGCCGGCCAGATCAACGGGACGACCGGCTACGAAGAGGCTGCGGCGCAAGGCCTGCTGGCCGGTATCAACGCCGGCCAGCAAGTACAGGGCAAGGACGCCTGGACGCCGCGCCGCGACCAGGCTTATCTGGGCGTGCTCGTCGACGACCTCATTACCCGGGGCGTGACCGAGCCGTATCGCATGTTCACCAGCCGGGCGGAGTTCCGCCTCAGCCTGCGTGAAGACAACGCCGACATGCGCCTGACCGAAGTCGGCCGCGCGCTTGGCGTCGTCGACGATGCACGCTGGGACGCGTTCAACCGGAAGCGCGACGCTGTTTCACGTGAAACAGAGCGCCTCAAGTCGACGTGGGTGAATCCGGCCACGCTGCCCTTGGAGGACGCTGAGCCGGTGCTGGGCAAGGGCATTGAGCGTGAGTACGCCCTCGCCGATTTGCTGCGCCGCCCGAACGTGACGTACGAAACGCTCATGGGTATGCAGGGCGGCAAGTACGCGCTCGAAGCGCCGTTGGCTGAAGACCCGCTGCTGGCGGAACAGATCCGCGAGCAGGTCGAAATCGGCATCAAATACCACGGTTATATCGCCCGGCAAGCCGATGAAGTGGAGCGCCTTGGTGCAAACGAAAACACGCGCCTGCCGGCCGATTTCGATTACTCGCAAGTGCGCGGCCTGTCGATCGAAGTCCAGCAGAAGCTCGCCAAGCACAAGCCCGAGACCATCGGACAGGCTTCACGTATCTCCGGCATCACGCCGGCCGCCGTGTCACTGCTGCTCGTGCACTTGAAGAAGGGCGTGCTGCGTGGCCAAGTCGGCCCGCGCGCCAGCGCAGAAGGCGAGGCCGCTTGATGGCGAATGCACTGACAGACGCCCGATCAGAATTGGAGGCTGGCGCGCGCGCGCTTGGCTTGTCGCTGGACGAAGCGCAAGTCGACCGCCTGCTGGCGTACCAAGGGCTGCTGGCCAAATGGAACCGCGTCTATAACCTGACCGCCATTCGTGATGCCGGCGACATGCTGACGCATCACCTGCTGGATTCGCTGTCGGCGGTGTCGCGCATCGCCGAGCTGGCCCGCCGTGCTCAACCCGACGCACCGCGCGTGCTGGACGTTGGTTCGGGCGGCGGCCTGCCGGGCATTCCGCTGGCCATCGCCTTCCCGGATGTCAGCGTCACGATGGTCGACATCGTGCAAAAGAAAACGGCCTTCCTGACGCAGTGCCGCGCCGAGCTTGGCCTGACGAACGCCCAATCGCATTGGGGCCATGTAGAAAAACTGGCCGATGCCACCGGCTACGGCGTCATCACGTCACGCGCGTTTGCCGAGTTGGTCGATTTCGTGAATCTGGCGGGGCATCTGCTGGCGCCGGGCGGCCGCATGGTCGCCATGAAGGGCGTGCGCCCGGATGCCGAAATCGAACGCCTGCCCGCCGGCTGGACCGTCGAAGCCATCGAGCGCCTGACCGTGCCGGGGCTGCCGGCCGAGCGTCACCTGGTCATCCTCGCGCCGTCGGCGTGAGCGAACGTTGTAGCGAGCCATTCACCGCAGAGGAGTCATGTCGAATATTTTCGTGATCGCCAACCAGAAGGGTGGGGTCGGCAAGACCACCACCACGGTGAATCTCGCGGCCGGGCTGGCCGCGCAAGGGCAGCGCGTGCTGCTGGTCGACCTCGACCCACAAGGCAATGCCTCGATGGGCTCGGGCATCGACAAGCACACGCTCGAATTCAGCGTCTACCAGGTCCTTGTCGGGCTCGCGACGATTCCACAGGCACGCCAGCGCTCGGAGGCCGGGCGCTACGACGTGTTGCCAGCTAACCGCGACCTGGCCGGCGCCGAAGTCGAACTGGTCGATCTGGAGCATCGCGAAAACCGCCTCAAGCTCGCGCTGGCCGAGGTGGAAGCCGATTACGACTTCGTCCTCATCGACTGCCCGCCCTCGCTCTCGCTGCTCACGCTCAATGGCCTGTGCGCCGCGCACGGCGTCGTCGTGCCGATGCAGTGCGAGTACTTCGCGCTCGAAGGCCTGTCGGATCTCGTCAACACCATCAAGCAGGTGCACGCCAACCTGAACCGCGACCTCAAGGTGATCGGTCTGTTGCGCGTGATGTTCGATCCGCGTGTGACGCTGCAGCAGCAGGTCTCGGCGCAGCTCGAATCGCACTTCGGCGACAAGGTGTTCAAGACGGTGATCCCGCGCAACGTGCGCCTGGCCGAAGCGCCGTCGTACGGCATGCCGGGCGTGGCGTTCGACGTGGCATCGAAGGGGGCGAAGGCCTATCTGGATTTCGGCGCCGAGATGATCGCGCGCGTGCGCCAGATGGCCGATATGCCGGCCTGAGCAGCAAGAGGAACAACATGAGCACGATGAAGAAAAAGGGACTGGGCCGCGGCCTCGAAGCACTGCTCGGCAGCCCCGCCGAGATTGTCGAAGCCGCCAGGCAAGAGGGCGCGCCGACGGTGCTGAAGCTGGAGCAGATGCAGCCCGGCAAATATCAGCCGCGCACGCGCATGGACGAGGGCGCGCTGCAGGAGCTCGCCGCGAGTATCCGGGCGCAGGGCCTGATGCAGCCGATTCTGGTGCGCAAGGTCGAGTCCGACGGTGCCAAGCCCAAGTACGAAATCATCGCGGGTGAACGCCGCTTCCGCGCTTCACGCCTCGCCGGCCTGACCGAGGTGCCCGTCCTCGTGAAGGACGTGCCGGATGAATCGGCCGCCGCCATGGCGCTGATCGAAAACATCCAGCGCGAGGATCTCAACCCGTTGGAAGAAGCGCAGGGCATTGCGCGCCTGGTGCGTGAATTCCAGTTCACGCATGAGCAGGCGGCGGAATCGGTCGGGCGTTCGCGCAGCGCGGTGTCGAACCTGCTGCGCCTGCTCAATCTCGCTCAGCCTGTGCAGACCATGCTGATGGCCGGCGACCTCGACATGGGCCACGCCCGCGCGCTGCTCGCCGTCGATGGTGCCACACAGATCACATTGGCTAACCAGATCGTCAACAAGCGCCTGTCGGTGCGCGAGACGGAAAAACTGGTGGCGTCGACACTCAAGCCGTTCGAGCTGAAATCGCTGAAGCAGAAGGGCGGGCACCAAGGCGGCCGCGACGTGGCCCGCCTCGAAGAAGAGCTGGCCGACCAGCTCGGCCTAGGTGTGCAGATCAAGCTGGCGGCCAAGGGGGGCGGTCAGCTGACCGTGCAATTCAGCAGTCTCGACGAGTTCGATGGGCTGCTGGCGCGCCTGCGTCTCGACGCCGGCGAAGAGGCTGCCTGAGTGAACCTGCGACCGTTTGACGCAGGAGCGGGAATCCGCGCCTCTGCGCCATTTGCGGGCGCACGCTCGCACGGAATTGGTGCGATTACCTCGCACGTCATCGACGCTCGACGCTACCAACACCATCATGGAATCAACCGGGCGCCGGTCCATCAGCCGGATTCGCTACCCCGCCAGCAGCACCGTATTGCGCGCTTCGAATGAAACGCAGCCGCGCGAAGTGCTGTCGAAGGCGCCCGCACAAGGGTTCGCTTGTGCGTTGACTGGCGAACGCCATGTCCCGTAAAATCGTGCGGTTTTAAATCCGCCTGACCCAAAGCGGTGCGGCATGATGAAAGCGCATTCTTCCATGCAGCCAACCGACCGGCAACGGCCCGATTCTTACGCTTCGTTGAAAGCCGCCCGACCCACGTCGGCGCAGGATCCGAAGCGCGAAGGTTGGGACGATGAGGAGCAGGCGGAGCCGCCGGTGCATGTGCTCTCGCATGACGAAGCGGTCGCCCTGTTCGGCGAGGAGGCTGTGCAAGCCTCGCGTATCACGCCCTTTTCCATCGTGCTCGGCCAAGTGGCCATCACACTGTTGTGTGGGCTCGGTTGGTATGTCGGCAGTTGGTTCGCGGGAGCGGGCGCTGCGTCAGCCGCCGAGGCTGGATTGTCGGCGCTGCTGGGCGGTGGCGTATGCGTGGTGCCTTCGGCATGGTTCGCGATGCGGCTGTCGACGGCCAAGGGGTTCGAATCCATCGCCCGCCTCGTAGTTGGCGAAGCGATCAAGGTGCTTGGCACGGTCGCGCTGCTGGTGATCGTGGTGGTGGTGTTCAAGGGCCTGCATTGGCCGCCCTTGCTGATCACCCTGATCCTGGCGCTCAAGATGTATTGGGTCGGTCTCGCGCTGCGATAGTGCGTTGAATCGGCTCCAGCCCACCACGACATGGCGGGCACACTGGCGTGTTGGCACACGGCAAGGACCTGAGGCAGGAGAAGCCCGGTTCATTGCGCTGACACTCTGCAAGAATAAGGTGACACGTTTCAGCCGCGTGCAGTCCGCGATCTCCAGGAAACACCTGGCAGAATCGGGCGCGGGTCGGAGCGGGTCACGAAGAATGTTTCGCAATATTGGACTGAATCATCATGGCAACTGAAGTCGCAGAAGCCGCCGGCCACGCCGCCGAGCACGCTCTCACGCCTTCCGCGTATATCGCGGAGCATTTGCAGAATTTCAACAGCATCGGTGGCAAGCAGGCCTCCGTCGTCGACTTCTCCGTCATCAACTGGGACACGATGTTCTGGTCCGTATTGATGGGCCTGATCGGCATCATCGTCCTGGGCATTGCCGCACGCCGCGTCACCGCCGGCGTCCCGGGCCGCTTCCAGGCTTTCGTTGAACTCGTCGTCGAGATGGTCGATGACCAGGCCAAAGGCATCATCCACGGCGATCGTTCCTGGATTGCTCCGCTGGCGCTGATGGTGTTCGTGTGGGTCACGCTGATGAACGCGGTCGACCTGGTCCCGGTGGACTGGGTCACGGGCGTCAACCACCTGCTCGGTACCTTCGGCGTGCACGTCCCGCACCACCGCGCGGTGGCCACGGCTGACCTGAACGGTACGTTCGGCATGTCGTTCGCTGTGCTGATCCTGATGATCTACTACAGCTTCAAGATCAAGGGCGCCGGCGGCTTTGCACACGAGCTGCTGTCGGCACCGTTCGGCGCAAAGTGGTACCTCGCGCCATTCAACCTGATCCTCAACATCATTGAATTCCTCGCCAAGGCTGTGTCGCTGGGCATGCGGTTGTTCGGCAACATGTACGCGGGCGAACTGGTGTTCCTGCTGATCGCGCTGCTTGGCTCGGTCTGGACGTTCGGTGCTGACACGTCGGCACTGGGTTTCGTGGGTCACGTGGTGGCTGGCGCAGTGTGGGCGATCTTCCACATCCTGATCGTGCTGCTGCAAGCCTTCATCTTCATGATGCTGACGCTGGTGTACATCGGCCAGGCACATGAACACCACTAAGTAGTTGCGGTTCAGGTTCTCCGGTTCCGTTTGATTTTTCCAAGTTCTCAAGTTCTTAGTCTTTCACGTAAAAGGGAGTCATCATGCAAGCATTTCTCGCCAACATCCAAGGTCTGACCGCCATCGGTATCGGCATCATCATCGGCCTGGGTGCTATCGGCGCCTGCCTCGGCATCGCACTGATGGGCGGCAAGTACATCGAAGCCTGCGCACGTCAGCCTGAACTGATGAACCCGCTGCAAACGAAGATGTTCCTGCTGGCTGGCCTGATCGACGCGGCATTCCTGATCGGTGTTGGTGTGGCCATGCTGTTCGCGTTCGCCAACCCGCTGCTGTCGGTCATCAAGTAATTCTTTTCGGTCTGCATGATGCCGGAGGCGGCCTGGGTGAACGCACCGCGTAACCCTCGCCGCTTCGTGCATTGATCCGTAGTCTCAATACCGAAAGGAACACACCATGAACCTGAACGCCACACTCGTCGCGCAGATGGTCGTGTTCTTCATCCTGTGGTGGGTTGTTGCCAAGTTCATTTGGCCACCCCTGGTGAAGGCGCTCGACGAACGCGCGAAGAAAATTGCCGATGGCCTGGCCGCTGCCGATAAGGGCAAGGCTGAGCTGGAGCTGGCCAACAAGCGGGTCGAGCAGGCACTGACCGAAGCGCGCAATGAAGGCGCGCAACGCATCGCGGACGCTGAAAAGCGTGCCCAGATGAGCGCTGAAGAGATCAAGCAAAACGCCCAAGCCGAAGCCGCGCGCATCATCGCGCAAGCCAAGGCCGAAGCCGAGCAGCAAACCGTGCGCGCGCGTGAATCGCTGCGCGACCAGGTTGCCACGCTGGCCGTCAAGGGTGCCGAGCAGATCCTCAAGCGTGAAGTCAATGCGCAGGTCCATGCCGATCTGCTCAATCAACTCAAGGCTGAGCTGTAATCATGGCAGAACTCGCAACCGTTGCCCGTCCGTACGCAGAGGCGCTGTTCCGCGTGGCGAAGGCCGGCAATCTGGGTGCATGGTCTGAGCTCGTGTCGGAAATGGGGCAAATTGCTGCCGTGCCCGACATGAAGGCAGTCGCCGATGATCCGAAGCTCTCCAAAGCCGATGTGGCGGGGATCTTCCTGTCGGCGCTGAAATCTCCGGTTTCGCATGAGGCGAAGGAACTGGTTGGCCTGCTGGTGGCCAACAAGCGTCTGTCGCTGCTGCCGGAAATTGCCGCGCAATTCCATGTGCTGCGGAATGCCAGTGAAGGCGCCGCCGACGTCGAGATCACCAGTGCGTTCCCGCTTGAGGGCGCGCCCCTGACCGAACTGGTCGCCACGCTCGAACGCAAGTTCGGCAAGAAGCTGCAGGCTCACGTGAGCGTCGATCCTTCGTTGATCGGCGGCGTGCGTGTGCAGATTGGCGACGAAGTGCTCGACACCTCGGTGCGCGCGCGCCTGACGCAGATGCAGTCTGCGCTGACCGCCGCGTAATGCTGCTCCGCGAGGCGCCGATGAATCGACGCGATTTCATCGACGTAGCGCGCCCGCAGACAGATTGAAGAATTAGGAGCATTCGATGCAACTGAACCCCTCCGAGATCAGCGACCTGATCAAGACCCGTATCGAGGGCTTGAAGGCTGGCGCTGACGCAAAGAACACCGGCACGGTCATCTCCGTGACGGACGGTATCTGCCGCATTCATGGCCTGTCGGGCGTGATGCAAGGCGAAATGCTGGAATTCCCGGGCAACACGTTCGGCCTCGCGCTGAACCTCGAGCGCGACTCCGTCGGCGCTGTGGTGCTGGGTGAGTACGAGCACATTTCCGAAGGCGACGAAGTCAAGTGCACGGGTCGCATTCTGGAAGTGCCGGTTGGCCCGGAACTGCTGGGCCGCGTGGTGAACGCACTGGGCCAGCCGATCGACGGCAAGGGCCCGATCAACGCCAAGAAGACGGACGTGATCGAAAAGGTCGCTCCAGGCGTGATCGCACGTCAATCGGTGAGCCAGCCGGTGCAGACCGGCCTGAAGTCGATCGATGCCATGGTGCCGATCGGCCGTGGCCAGCGTGAGCTGATCATTGGCGACCGCCAGACCGGCAAGACCGCTGTTGCAGTCGACGCCATCATCAACCAGAAGGGCAAGGGTATCTTCTGCGTGTACGTGGCAATCGGCCAGAAGGCTTCGACGATCGCCAACGTGGTGCGCAAGCTCGAAGAGCACGGCGCGCTGGAATACACGATCGTGGTGGCTGCCGCCGCTTCCGATTCGGCTGCCATGCAGTACCTGTCGGCCTACGCCGGCTGCACGATGGGCGAATACTTCCGCGACCGCGGCGAAGATGCCCTGATCGTGTATGACGATCTGACCAAGCAAGCTTGGGCGTACCGTCAGGTTTCGCTGCTGCTGCGCCGCCCGCCTGGCCGTGAGGCCTACCCGGGCGACGTGTTCTATCTGCACTCGCGTCTGCTGGAGCGCGCTGCACGTGTGAACGCTGATCACATCGAAAAGATCACCAACGGTGAAGTCAAGGGCAAGACCGGTTCGCTGACCGCACTGCCCGTGATCGAAACGCAGGCCGGCGACGTGTCCGCGTTCGTTCCGACCAACGTGATCTCGATTACCGACGGTCAGATCTTCCTGGAAACCGATCTGTTCAACGCCGGTGTGCGCCCCGCAATCAACGCCGGTATTTCGGTGTCGCGCGTGGGTGGTGCTGCGCAGACCAAGGTCATCAAGAAGCTGTCGGGCGGTATCCGTACCGACCTGGCTCAGTATCGTGAACTGGCTGCGTTCGCGCAGTTTGCTTCCGACCTGGACGAAGCGACCCGCAAGCAGCTCGAGCGCGGCCGCCGCGTGACCGAACTGCTCAAGCAGCCGCAATACCAGCCGCTGCAGGTGTGGCAGCTGGCCGCGTCGCTGTACGCAGCCAACAACGGCTTCCTCGACAACGTGGACGTGAAGGACATCCTGGCTTTCGAAAAGGGCCTGCACGACACGCTGAAGACGAAGTACGCCGATCTCATCAACCGCATCGAAGATACGAAGGATCTGTCGAAGGAAGATGAGGCCGCCCTGCGTGCCGCGATCGAGGATTTCAAGAAGTCCGCCGCGTTCTAACCGCGTCATTCCCGGAACTGGTCACCGAGGTTGAGAAATTCGGCCTGCGTGACCAGGACTGAACGGAGAGGAAGAAATGGCCGGAACAAAAGAAATCCGCACCAAGATCAAGAGCGTGCAGAACACGCGCAAGATCACCAAGGCGATGGAAATGGTCGCCGCATCCAAGATGCGCAAGGCGCAGGAACGGATGCGTGCTGCTCGCCCGTACGCCGAGAAGATCCGCAACGTGGCCGCGCACATGGCACTGGCCAATCCGGAGTACAAGCACCCGTTCATGGTGGCGCGCGACATTAAGCGTGCCGGCCTGATCGTGGTGACGACGGACAAAGGCCTGTGCGGTGGCTTGAACACCAACGTGCTGCGTGCCGTCACCACCCAACTGCGCGATCTGCAGAACAAGGGCGTTGAGACGCAAACCACCGCCATCGGTACCAAGGGTATGCAGTTCCTTGGCCGCGTCGGTGCCAAGGTCGTCTCGAATGTCGTGCATCTGGGCGACACGCCGCATCTGGAAAAGCTGATCGGTGCAATCAAGGTGCAGCTGGACGCGTTCAACGCAGGTCAGATCGATGCCGTGTACCTGGCGTACACCCGCTTCATCAACACGATGAAGCAGGAGCCGGTGGTCGAGCAGCTGCTGCCGCTGACCGCCGACAAGCTCGCGCAGAGCGACGCCGAGAAGCAGGCCTACTCGTGGGATTACATCTACGAGCCGGACGCGCAAACGGTGGTCGACGAGCTGCTGATCCGCTACGTCGAGGCGCTGGTGTACCAGGCGGTGGCCGAGAACATGGCGTCCGAGCAATCGGCCCGGATGGTGGCGATGAAGGCGGCTTCGGACAACGCGAAGAACGTGATCGGCGAACTGCAACTGGTCTACAACAAGACCCGTCAGGCAGCGATCACGAAGGAACTGTCCGAGATCGTCAGCGGCGCAGCTGCAGTCTGATAGCCACGGCAAAGAATCAAGTTATTGGAGATACAAATGAGTATCGCAAACGGAAATATCGTGCAGTGCATCGGCGCCGTGGTGGACATTCAGTTCCCGCGCGACGCGATGCCGAAGGTCTACGACGCGCTGGTGCTGGACGACAGCAACGACGCTTCGTTCGCCGAGAAGGGCCTGACCTTCGAAGTGCAACAACAGCTGGGCGACGGCGTGGTGCGTACCATTGCGCTGGGTTCGTCCGACGGTCTGCGTCGCGGCATGCGCGTGGCGACCACCGGTGCGCCGATCTCGGTGCCGGTCGGTCACGGCACGCTGGGCCGCATCATGGACGTGCTGGGTCGCCCGATCGACGAAGCTGGTCCGATCGCGTCTGACGAGAAGCGCGCCATTCACCAGAAGGCTCCGAAGTTCGACGAACTGTCGCCGTCGGTGGACCTGCTGGAAACCGGCATCAAGGTGATCGACTTGGTCTGCCCGTTCGCCAAGGGCGGTAAGGTGGGTCTGTTCGGTGGCGCCGGCGTCGGCAAGACCGTGAACATGATGGAGCTGATCAACAACATCGCCAAGCAGCACTCGGGCTTGTCGGTGTTTGCTGGCGTGGGCGAGCGTACCCGTGAGGGCAACGACTTCTACCACGAGATGAAGGACTCCAACGTGCTCGACAAGGTGGCCATGGTGTTCGGCCAGATGAACGAGCCGCCGGGCAACCGTCTGCGCGTGGCGCTGACCGGCCTGACGATGGCCGAGCGCTTCCGCGACGAAGGCCGTGACATCCTGTTCTTCGTCGACAACATCTACCGCTACACGCTGGCCGGTACCGAAGTGTCGGCACTGCTGGGCCGTATGCCTTCCGCCGTGGGCTATCAGCCGACGCTGGCTGAAGAAATGGGCAAGCTGCAGGAACGTATCACGTCGACCAAGACCGGCTCGATCACGTCGATCCAGGCCGTGTACGTGCCTGCCGATGACTTGACCGACCCGTCGCCGGCAACGACCTTCCTGCACCTGGACTCGACCGTTGTGCTGTCGCGTGACATCGCTGCACTGGGTATCTACCCCGCAGTGGATCCGCTCGACTCGACGTCGCGCCAGCTCGACCCGCAAGTGGTCGGCCAGGAGCACTACGAAGTCGCCGACCGCGTGAAGAAGACGCTGCAGCGCTACAAGGAACTGCGCGACATCATCGCGATTCTGGGCATGGACGAACTGTCGCCGGAAGACAAGCTGGCTGTGGGCCGCGCCCGTAAGATCCAGCGTTTCCTGTCGCAGCCGTTCCACGTGGCAGAAGTGTTCACGGGTTCGCCGGGCAAGTACGTGCCGCTGAAGGAAACCATCCGCGGCTTCAAGATGCTGGTGGACGGCGAGTGCGATCACCTGCCGGAACAGGCGTTCTACATGGTCGGCTCGATCGACGAAGCCTTCGAGAAGGCCAAGAAGCTCCAGTAAGAGCAACGTCTGGCACCGTGCGTAAGCCGGCGCCAGTACTGGCTTCCTGAAGCCCCTTCAGGAAGCCGCTTTTCTGAGCAAAGGAATCGAGATGGCAACCATTCATGTAGACGTCGTCAGCGCTGAGCACGAGATCTTCTCCGGCAATGCCAAGTTCGTGGCGCTGCCTGGTGAAGCCGGCGAGCTGGGCATTCTGCCCGGCCACACGCCGCTGATCACGCGCATCAAGCCGGGCGCCGTGCGCATCGAGAAGGAAGACGGCGGCGAAGAGTTCGTGTTCGTTGCCGGTGGCATTCTCGAAGTGCAGCCGAAGAAGGTGACCGTGCTGGCCGATACCGCAATCCGCGGTCACGATCTGGACGAAGCCAAGGCGAACGAAGCCAAGCGTGCGGCCGAAGAGGCGCTGCAAAACCAAAGCAGCGACCTGGATCTGGCCCGTGCGCAAGGTGAACTGGCCGTGGCCGCTGCGCAGTTGGCAGCGATCGCGCGCCTGCGTCGCAAGCGCTAAGGCAAGTATGTGCCGGCGAGTGTCATTGGCCGGCGCAGACGAAAAAAGCAGCCCCGAAGGGCTGCTTTTTTTTGCCTATGAACGGGCGAGGCGCCTGCTCAGCGGTGCTCGCCTTCGCGTTTCTCTTCACCGCGATTCCCTTGCGGATGCGGTTGGCCTTCGTGGTGCTCCTGGCGAGGCGGCTGCGCCTGAGGTTGCGGCGGGCGCGCTTCAGGGGGACGCGGTTGGGGCTGCGGTTGCGGCGGGCGCATCTCGCCGTGCGGCTGCGGCTGCGGCTGCGGCTGCGGCGCAGGACGCGGTGCTTCCATGCGGGGTTCCGGCCGGCGCTGCTCCGGCTCGCGGGGCGCGCGCATCTGCGGCGGCTCGTTGTGCGGGCGCTCCTGCAGGGTCGCTGCCGGGTTGCCGTTGAAACGATTCGGCTCCTGGCCACCGCGCTGCGATTGAGGCTGAGGTTGCGGTGCTTGCGGCAGTTGTGGGCGCGGCTCAAAGGCGTGGCGTTCGTCACGCGGCGTACCGGGTGCGCCTTCGCGCTGCGGCGGGCGTGTCGTCATGCCGGCGGGGCCTTGCGGTGTCTGCGCGGTCTGCGGTTGGGCAGGGCGCTCCTGCGGCGCAGCGGCGCCCGGCTGCGGGCGCGGACGATTGGTGGAGCCCGGCGCCATCAGCGTCTGCGGGCCCGGCCCCGGCTGGCCGCCGTGCTGTGGCTGCGCACCTTCCGGGTTCGGCGAGCCGATCAAACCTTGTGGCCCGTTCGCACCGTGCTGCTCCGGCGGTCGGCCAGGCTCGCCGCCGGCGCGTGCAGGCCCACTCTGCCCATTCTGCGCGGCGCGACTCAAACGGAGCCCCGCTGCCTGCGCAGCTATGGGAGCGGGCGGCATTCCGGCACTGGCTTGACCTCGCACGGGCGCGATGCGGGGGCTCACGTTGCCGCCCGTCCACGCCGGGCCAGCGCCCGGCAGCGCACCGCCCTGTGAGCGGAACCGCTCTGCCAACGCATCGTGCCCGCCTGCCGGCACGGCAGGCGCGCGCACCGCGATCGCCTGCCGTGCAAATGCCTGCGGCGGCGGCAACTGGTGCGGCCCGCCGTTGGCTGCTGCGCCCACAAGGCTGGCACGCACCGGTGCCAGCGCCGGCGTCGACACAAACTGCGCATGCGCCATCTGCGCGCGCAATTGCTCCGGTCGCAGATGCGTCATGGCCGGACCGACCGGCTGGCCGTTGACGAAGGTCTTGGCGGGCACAGCCGTCAGTGCGGCTGGGTTGTTGGCATTGACATAGGTGACGCGGTTCTCGTTGCGAACGTTGGTCACGTTGGTGGTGTTGTTGATGATGGTCTTGTTGACCGTGACGTTGTTCACCACCACCGTGCGGTTGATGTTCGTCACGTAGGTCGGGCTGGCCGCATACACCGGGCGATACGCCTCGCCCGGCGCCAGGGGGAACCATGCCACCCCGGGTGAGCCGATCGAGATGTTGATCCCCCAGCTCACGCCGCCGCCGCCTCCGCCGCCCACGAAGCCGACGAGCGCCGGCGCATAGACGGGCCGGGGCACGACCGGCCCCGGTACCCAGCACCAGGTCGAGCCGACGTACGCCCAGCGGCCGTAGTGGAAGGGGGCGAAGCCCCACGGCGCGTCGTCCACCCACGTCCAGCCCCACGGCGCAACCCAGGCCCAATGGCCTGTGCGATACGGTGCCCAGCCGACGGGTACGGCGCGCGGCACCCACACGGCGCCGTAGCCGTCTTCTTCACGCCATGTGCCGTTGTCGTCGAGGGCTTCGTAGCCGGTCATTTCGCGGCCGACGTAGCGGGCGGACACGGAAGCGTCTTCGCGGGCGTCGCGCGATTCGGCCCAGCGGTCGAAGGCGTCGCGACTGGGATTGTCGGTGCCACCGGCCTCGGCGAGGTCCGTGCCGCCAAACCGGATTTGTTGACCCGCGCCCAGCGGGGTCGAGCGGTCGTCGCCGTAGGCGGTGCCTTGACCGTGCCACACAGTGACGGTCGTGCTGGAACCATCCGGGGCGACGTCAAGACGGTATTCGCCCGGTGCCTGGGGCGTGAACGCCAGGTTGGGTGTATCGATCTCGATGGTCTGGTCGGCCGGCAGCGACCGCACGCGTACCGACAGCGCGCCTTGCGTGAGCTTTACCTGCGTGTTGCGGTCGTCCAGGTCGACCAGTGTGGCGCCGGTGTTCTGCCCGAGGCGCAGCGCCGTGGAGCCGACGTGGAGTTCGGTGTGGCTACCCTGGTCCGACCACAGGCGATCTCCCGTGGTGAGCGGGCGGTTGAGCGAGGCGCCCGCCCAGTCGTCGGAACCCGCGGGCGCGAAGCTCACCGTGCCCGAAAAGTCCGACAGCCGAGCCACCCGCGAAGCCGGGTCGGCGGCCATCGCAGCTTGCGCACCACAGACCAGCAATACGGCGGCAACCCCCACCGCGCGCAACACGTGCGGCAGCCGTACACCGGAGCAGAGAGGGGAACGACGGGAAACCTTGGACATGATGAGGCCCTCGTTTTTATGGCGGCCTGTGCCGCGTGGATGTCTCCATTTAACGCGGCAGGCGCCGAGGGGCCGACTTGCCTTTGTAAGAGCGTGTTTCGCGCAGATGCAGGTTGGCAGCGAGATCGGCCGGATGCAATCCAATGCGGGAAGACGGCCGGACGGGGAGGCAGGCGCGCGAATTGCGCACACAAAAAAAAGCGCGCGGGCCGGGGAGCACCGCGCGGACGGGAAATCCCTTCGAGGGGTCAATTCGAAAGGAGGGGGTAACTTTGCACCGCGACTGTGTCGTCATGAGCGCGCCAGGCGGATAGGTCATCCGGAGCCCGAGGTAGCGCACAACATTTGGACACAAACGCTGGGGTGCCAAGGCATTGTGGGTGACGGGTGGGCCCCGAGGCGTAACAAAGTGTGTCGGATTGCAATCGAATGCAAGCGTGGTAAAAGCCGCTTGGTGTGCGCCCCAATCCGCTTCTTTGAGATGTCCGGGGAACGCCTGCTGCACCTGCACAGTCCCATCGACTTGCCGCTTAGGCAGACGGGGCTTGGAAGAAGGCGAACCAGCGGGGCTTGTCCTAGTCTGGGGTGTCGCTTTGATAGGAGGGAGGCATGCACACGCATGCGATGCACCATGTGTTGCAGAAGCCGGTGAGAGCCGGCGTTTTTGTTACCTTGATCGGGGCACTTGGCGGGGTCGGGGCCGCACAGGGCGGCACAGAAGCGGCCGCTGCTGCGCCTGCCAGCTCGGCAAGTGCGCCGGCAGCCTCCGCATCTGTTGCTTCTGCACCAACTGCCCCTCTTGCAAAAACGAAAGAGCAGCACGAGCGTCAGGCCGGCAGTTTCTGGCAGGGCACGGTGGGCAAGGGCGCCGACAGCCCTGGCTGGAACGTGTGGCTGAACGTGTACGACGTGCCACCCAAAGAGCAGGACAAAGACAAGGACCCGGTGGCCGAGACGCTGACCGGCGAAGCGTACGACGATCGCCCTCAAGGCCGCGCCTTCTGGACCATCGAAGGCCGCAACGCGCCCGAACGCCGCTTCGTATGGCGCGAGCGCGCGGAAGCGCTCGATGCGGCCGGCCAGCCCGTGGTGCGCGAGGGCGGCACCCTTTCCGGTGCACTCTCCGCCGACGGCGCCACTGCAACCGGCACCTGGAGCGACGGTGGCCGCAGCCAGCCCTTCACGCTCAAGCGCGGGGCGCGCTATCAGGAAGCCACGGGCGGCTCCGGCCAGGGCAAGCTGACTGAGCGCTATCCGGTGACGGGCGATCCCGCCGTCGACGGGCTGATCCAGTCGCTGCGTGTGCGCAAGTGCGACCAATACGACACCGAATGCGTCATCCGCATCAGCGCCGTCGGCCTGGGCGACACCGTGAGCCTGTTGCGCATGGTGTGGGCGTACAGCGGCGGCGCGCATGGCAACTACAGCTTCACGGCCGGCAACTGGCGACGCACCGGCCAAGGGTTTCAGCCTATCGCCCTGGCCGATGTGCTGAACCCCACGCCCGCCTGCCTGCAGAGTTTCAATACGCAGGTTGTCGATGCGCTTAAGCGCGAAGGCGCACCTGATGCGCCACGCGGCGCGCTGAAAGAGCGCGACCTGCGTAACGCCGCGTTTCCGTTTACGCTGCAAGGTGACCGTATCGTCGTGCACTACGGACCGTATGAGGTGGGGCCGTATTCGTCGGGCGCGTTCCGTGCCGCCGTGCGCTTCGACGACCTGGGCACCGCTTGCAAGCGGCCCACAACCTGATTGCCTCTGCATCGCCAACCATGTCCGCCAATCCTTCCTACGTCGACGAGCAAGCCACCATGCGCGGGCTGCTCTCAGGCAAGACCATCGCCGTGGTCGGGCTGTCGCCGCGCCCCACGCGGCCCAGCTATGACGTGGCGCGCTATCTGCAGCAGGCCGGCTATCGCATCGTGCCCGTCAATCCGCAGCACGCGGGCGAAGACGTGCTCGGCGAGCCCTGCTATGCCACGCTGACCGAAGCGGCGACGACCCTGGCAGCCGCGGGCCAGCGCATCGATCTGGTCGATATCTTCCGTCGCTCAGAACAGGTTCTGCCCGTGGTCCAGGAAGCCGTGACGTTGGGCGTGGGCGGCATCTGGGTGCAGCTCGGCATCGTGAACGACGAGGCGATGGCCGTGGCGCGCAACGCCGGCATTCCGGCAGTGCAAGACCGCTGCACAAAGATCGAACACTGGCGACTCGATATTGGCGAGCAAAAATGAACGCTGTACCGATGCCCCGTGAGAGACACGGCGGCTCTGCCGCTCCCGCCGTTTGGATTCCTGACCTATCGGGCGATTGAAGCCAGCGCGGCGCGCTACACTCGGGCGGTCATCGCATCCCGCTTACATCATGGCCGTCGATCCGCACATCCTGCAGTTCTACCAACGTCTTGCCGACCAGTTCGGCGCCTTGCCGCCACCTGAAGATGCCGTCGCACAGCGCGCGCGATTCGAGGCGATCGCGGCTGTGTCCGATCGTCCCGATCCTGACGGCGTTGAAGTTTCCGATCTCAGCCTGCCGCTTGCCGGGCGCACGCTGGACGCCATCGTCTTTCGTCCGAAGGGTGTGGCAACGCCGCGTTTGCTGGTGTGGTTTCACGGTGGCGGATGGGTGGTCGGCGCACCGCGCACAACGCACCGCATGCTTGCTGCATTGCTGGCGCTGGACACGCGTTGCGCCGTGGTGAGTGTCGATTACCGCCTTGCGCCCGAGCACGCGTTTCCCACGCCGGCCGACGATGCACGCGACGCGCTCGCGTATCTGGCGGAGCAGCGCGCGCACCTCGGCTTCGATCCGGACTTCATCGCGGTGGGCGGCGACAGCGCGGGCGGCCATCTCGCGGTGCAGGCTGCGCAGGGCATGCGTCCTGGTCTCGTCAACGCGCAGTTCCTGCTGTACCCCGTCACCACGCCGGCTTTCGGCAGCGAGAGCTACAACGCGTTTGCACAAGGCCCGGGCCTCACACGCGATGAAATGCGCTGGTACTGGGAGAAATACATCGGCGCAGAAGCGCTCGCCAAACCGCTCGCCGAGCAGGACCCCCGCATCTTCCTGATGGCACGCCCGCCGGCCTATACGCCGCCCGATACGGTCGTCATCGTGGCCGCGCACGATGTGCTGCGCGACGACGGCCTGCAATACGCCGACTATCTCGTGCAGCATGGCGCGCAGGTCATCACCATCGAGGCGTCGGGCATGACACACGCTTTCGCGCGAATCCAGTTCGAGGCAGAGCGCGCACGCGAGTGGATGCGCCGCGCGGCGCATGCATTCGTCGGGATGATCAGCGAGGAATAAGCGGAGGGCAGGGCTAACGCGTCGGCGCGCGGCGCGGGCGGAACGCGGCGAGCACCCGACGTGTGACAAACAGCGAGAGATAGTCGTGCACGCTGGCATCGGCGGCCAATGTGCGCATTGTCTGCATGTACTGCTCGCGGACGAGATCGGCCGGTGCGCCGGTGTCCTGTGCGATCTGCTGGATCTGCTCGTCCTGGTCTGCGATGGCGGTGCCCATGATTCCCTCCCGTCGTTGCTTTGGCAGTGACGCGCGGGGCTGTCGTGCGCGGCGAGTGATCACTATAGGAAACACGCCGGAACAATCCAGCCTTGTTGCAAAGCTTTCAGCGGGGCATGTGCGCGGCATCAAAACGGTGCTGTTGCCGGGCAGACACTGCACCGGCAAGGATCATTTCCCCCAGTTTGCGGGCATGCTCTGGAGGCCGATGGCTGCGCCCGATGCATCCGTCACGCGTGCCAGTTCGCGATACGCAATCGCCTGCACGCGCTCGGGCAGCGGCACGAACTTCGCACGCGCGGCCAGCTCGTCGCCGTGGAAGTAGCCCCACGTCAGGAACTTCAGCGCGGCCAGCGTGCGTGGGCCCGACGCACTGACCGCCGGCACGACGATGAAGGTGCCCATGGTGATCGGCCACGTCTCCGCCCCCGGCAGGTTCACCAAGGGTGCGGTGAAATCGCCCTTGCGGTTCCACGCGCTCTGCATCACGGCCTCGCGGAAGCCGCTCACCTGGGCGCTGACGAAGCGGCCTGCCACATTGCGCAGTTGCACGCCGCTCAGGTCGTTGTCGAGGATGTAGTTGTAGTCGACGTAACCGATGGCGCCGGGCGTGGCCTGCACCGCCTTGACCACATCGCCGCTTCCCTTTGCCGCGGTGAAGCCTGCCGGCCAGTTGATCGTCGAGTTGGTGCCGTAAGCGCTTTTCCAGTCGGCGCTGACTGCACTCAGATAGTCGGTGAAGTGGTACGTCGTACCTGAGCCATCGGCGCGCACGACCGGATGGATCTTCAGCTTGGGCAGCGTCACACCGGGGTTCAGCGCGCGCAGCTCGGGCGCATCCCAGCTCTCGACCTTGCCGAGGAAGATCTGCGCCAGCAGTTCGCCCGTCAATTTGAGTTGACCGCGTGGTACGCCCGGCAGATTCACGAACGGCACCGCACCCGTCACGACCGACGGCACGCAGACGAGGCCGGCCTTGGCTGCCTCGGCGCTGGAGAGCGGCACGTCCGACGCACCGAAATCGACGGCGCCCGCGCGAATGCGCTTCAGACCTTCCCCGGAGCCCACCGCGTCATAGCTGAGCGTGACGCCTGATGATGCGGCATACCCCGCCGACCAGACACGATAGACCGGCGCAGCGGCGGTCGAACCTGCGCCGCGCACTTCCGCGCGCGCGAGAACCGGCAAGCCCGAAACCGCAACGGCCAGGGCGAGAACAACGTGCTTGAACATGGGGAGACCTGCGGACTGCAGAAGACGCAAAGCGTGCGATTGTAGCGACGCACGTGTGACAACGCGCCATGCCCCGCAGATAGAGCCTATCTACAACATGGGGATGTGTTGTAAGACGTTCCGCAAACGTTAGGCGGAGTAGGGGGTGGGATCAGCGGTTGTGTTTAAGCCCCGCCGATCCCGGGCGACGGATCAGGCGACAGCGCTGGTCGCGTCAGCCTTGATCAGGCCTTCCGCCGTCAACGCTTCAACCACGTGCGGCCGTGCAGCCACCCGGGCCATATACGCCTGCACATTCGGATAGGCGCCCATCGGCAGCGCCAGGATGTTCGTCCAGTTCAGCACCGCAAAGGCGTAGGAGTCGGCCACGCTGTAGGTGTCGGCCAGGTATGGCTGTTTGGCAAGGCGCGCGTCGAGTTCGGCAAAGCGCTTGGCCAGCTTGTCTTTAGCGCCTTGGCGCGTGGCTTCGGGGGTGTCTTTGTACCAGAGCGGGCCGAAGCCTTTATGCAGTTCGGTGCTGACAAAGGCGAGCCATTCGATCACGGCCAGGCGGTGCGCGCTCCCAGGCTTGCCGATCAACGCCTGCGCCGGGTCGAGGTCGGCCACATATTGCAGCAGCGCAGCGCCTTCGGTGTGGCGCGAGCCGTCGGCCAGTTCCAGCAGCGGCACGTAACCGCGCGGCGAAATCGTATAGAAATCCGTGCCGTCAGCAGTGAGGTGCTTGGTCAGGTCGACGGCGGTCAGGTCAAACTGCGCACCCACTTCGCGCAGGGCGATATGCACGGCCAGCGAGCAGGCGCCGGCGGAGTAATAGAGCTTCATGGTCATCGTCTCGTGAACAGGTTGGGAAGCCGCCAACGGCGGCGGTGACGACACTGTAGGATTGCGCCAGTGCCATTGAAATAGGCGGAGCAGCAAATCATGCTTGCACAAACGCAATACCGATTGAGCGCGGCAGACCTTGAGATCGTGCTGGCGATGGTGCGTACGGGCACGCTGGCAGCGGCCGGCGAACGGCTTGGCGTGGATGCCTCCACGGTATTCCGGTCCTTGCAGCGCATCGAGCGCGGGCTGGGCACCACGCTGTTTGCGCGGTCGCGCACGGGCTACTTGGCGGGGGACCTGGCGCACGCGCTGGCGGAACAGGCCGAGCAGGTGGAATCGGCGCTCGAGGCCGCGCGATCGGCGGTGCATGCGGTGCCCGATCAGGTGTCGGGCACGGTACGCATCACCACTACGGACACCATCCTCGTCGGCCTGGTCGCGCCCGCGTTGAAGGCGCTGCAGGCTCAGCATCCGCATCTGCGCTACGACCTCCGGGTGAGCAACGAGTTGGCCAGCCTGACCCGGCGCGATGCCGACATTGCCGTGCGGGCCACGCACCGTCCGCCCCAGCATCTGGTGGGCAAACGCATCGGCTCGATTCGCGTGGGGCTATACGCGGGTCGAGCAAGCGGCATCACCTACGCCGATGTCGAAGCGGGCCGCACGCCGTGGCTGGCGGTCGACGACGCGATTCCCGATCACCCGTCGGTGGGTTGGCGCAAACGCCATTTCCCCAAGGTCATGCCCACGTACTTCGTCAACAGCCTGCAGATCGCGGCCGAGATGGTGGGGACGGGCTTGGGCGTCGGGATCCTTCCCCTGCTGATGGCGCAGGAGCGCCGCGATCTGGTGCCGCTACGGGATCTGCAAGATGCCAACCAATCGGAACTGTGGCTGCTGACGCATCCGGAATCGCGCCACTTACGGCGGATTGCCGTGGTGTACGGGCACTTGGCGCAGACGCTGCGGTTGCCGTAGGTCAGTTGGCAGCAACGGCCGGTGCGACGGCGGACTCGTCAGGAATGAGCTCGGCGCGGCGACGCAGATCCTCCGTCGTTTCGCCATGGCCGTCGGGCCGCCAGCCCGGCGGGCGGAACAGGTAACCCAGTACTTCGCTGGCCGATCGGGCCGTCTTGAGGTCGTGCCAGAGCGCACGCCAGTGCGCGAATTCGATCACCAGCAGGTTGTACGTTCGCATCGGGCGCACGAGGCCGTAGCGGCACGGCACGTCTTTGCGTTCGGGGATGTAGGTGCCGAACAGCCGGTCGAACACGATCAGCACGCCGCCGTAATTGCCATCCAGATATTCGAGGTTGGACGCGTGATGCACACGGTGGGCCGACGGCGTGTTGAGCACCCATTCCAGGGGCCCGAGGCGGGGGATCCAGGTGGCGTGAATCCAGAACTGGTACAGCAGGTTGAGCGACAGCAGCATCAGCACGATGCGCGGCGGCATGCCTAGCAGCGGCGCCAGCGCAAAGAACGCGAGCGTGCCGGTCAACCGGCCCGTCCAGCCGAAGCGGTAGGCGGCGGACAGGTTCAGGTCATTCGGCGAATGGTGGATGGCGTGCGTGCACCAGAACCAGCGCACCCGGTGCGCGGCGCGGTGGTACCAGTAATAGCAGAACTCCTGGCCAAGAAAGCACGCGGCCCAGCCCGTCCAGTGGTCCATCGGCAGCGTCCAGAGACGATGCTGGTAGACCCATTCCAGGCCTTGCGTCCAGAACGCCAGCGGCAGCAGCCAGCGTAGTGGGTACTCGCGTACCAGAAAATCCACCATCGACACGGCGGCAGCCTTCCAGTCGTAGCTACCCCAGCCGTTTCTCAATGACAGCACGATCGCCTCGGCCAGTGACGACACCAGCACGAGCACGACGGCAATCTTCAGGATGGTGAACAGCACGGCCATGGCGCTGGGCTCCCGGCTGCGTAGGGAATGCCAGCGACGGTACTGCAAACGGTGCCGGGGCGGCAATCGGGGCCGACGCCGGGGTGTCTTACAACGTGTTCAACGCGCCCAGGTGTTGTGGCGGTTCCCCGGTGGCGGGGTCGATTTGAAGGGCCTCGTGCATGAGCGCGTGTTTCAACCCGATGGATTGCCTGGGCAATCATGCGGAGCGTTGCCTTTTGTCGCCCCCATCCTTTCGTAGAAGCGGGTTTTGCCGCCTCAAGTTCGCCTGTGCGGTGCCGTAGCAGCTTGAGTGGCCCCCGACAGTCAGCAGTCGGTTCTGGAGGGCGCTACGGCAAATACCGTACGCAGTCAGATTCATGGAAAAGGTTTGGCCTAGAAGAATCATGATCTCCTCTCTCCGCACCCGAATTCTCCTCATCTCATCGGCCACGGTGGTCGGCGCCCTCGCCCTGTCCGGCGCTGCCACCTATTCCATCGTGCGCTCCAACACGATGGAATCGATCGACCAGAACCTGGCTGCCATCGCCAGCGGCAATACGCTCGCCATCGACAAATGGGTCGCGGCGAAGGCGCAGGCCGTCAAGGCCACCGCAGGCGTGATCGAGCATGGCGATCCGCAAGGCTTCGGCAAGCACATGGGCGACGCCAACGGTTTCCCCATCATCACGATCGGCTGGACCGACAAGAGCTTCATCTCCACCAGCGCCACCACGCCCAAGGATTACGATCCGACCGGCCGCCCCTGGTACAAGCAAGCCATTGCCGCAGGCCAGTTGCTCGTCACCAAGCCCTACGGCGATGTGTCGACCGGCGTGCCGTACGTTTCATTTGCGGCGCCGCTCGTCAAGAACGGCGAAACCACCGGCGCGTTGTCCGGCGCCGTGCCGCTGGACGGCGTGCGCGAGGTGGTTGCGGCGGTCCACCCGACACCGTCGAGCCTCGCCTTCGTGGTCGCCAAGGATGGCCAGGTGATTGCCCATCCGGACGCAAAATTGATGCTGAAGCCGGCCACCGACGTGGCGGCTTCGCTCACCGCCGACACGCTCGGCAACCTGGCCAAGGCGACGTCGCCGCTGGAGGTTGAGCTGGCCGGCGCGCCGAAATTGCTCAAGGCGCAAGCCGTGCAGGGCACCGATTGGTACCTCGTGATTGCGCTGGACAAGGCCGAAGCCACCGCCGGTTTGCGCAACGTCGTCAAGGCGCTGGCCGTGGCCATGGTGCTGCTGACGCTGGCCGCCGTGGGCATCGCCGCGTTCTTCACGTCGCAGTCGTTCCGCCGCCTGTCGCAGGTGCGCGACGCAATGGACACCATCGGCTCCGGCGGCGGCGACCTGACGCACCGTCTGCCCGTGGTCGGCAACGATGAAGTCGCGCAGATCAGCGCGTCGTTCAACACCTTCATCGACAAGATCGGCGAAGTGCTGCTGGAAGTGCGCGCCAGCGTCGACAGCATGAAATCCGCCACCGGCGAGATCGAAGCGGGCAACCGTGATCTTTCCAACCGCACCGAGGTTTCGGCCAGCAACCTGCAGGAAACCTCTGCCGCGTTGACGGAGTTGACGACCAGCGTGAAGAACTCCGCCGATGCGGCCGTGCAGGCCACGCGCTTGGCGAGCGACGCAAGCGACGCCGCCACGCGCGGCGGCGAGGTCGTCTCCAGCGCCGTCAGCACGATGGATGAGATTGCCAAGTCGTCGGCGCGCATTACGGAAATCATTGGCGTGATCGACAGCATTGCGTTCCAGACCAACATCCTCGCGCTGAACGCTGCAGTGGAAGCCGCCCGCGCCGGCGAGAACGGTCGCGGCTTTGCCGTGGTGGCTGGCGAGGTGCGCACGCTGGCGCAACGCAGCGCCACGGCTGCCCGCGAAATCAAGGACCTGATCCAGGCATCGGAGGCCAGCGTGAAGACCGGCGCGCAACGCGTGCAGGCTGCGGGCGCCACGATGCAGGAAATCGTGCAGGGCATCGAGCGTGTCGCGCGCATCATCGGCGAGATCGACGGCGCGATGCATGAGCAAAGCACCGGTATCAGCCAGATCGATCGCAGCGTCGCCGAGATGGACCAGGCCACGCAGCAGAACGCCGCGCTGGTGGAGCAGTCGACGGCTGCATCCTCGATGCTCAACGAGCAGGCGCACGGTCTGGCTCGCACGGTTGGGCTGTTCAAGCTGCGCAGCGCCTGACGCGTCATCTCCCCCCTCTTCAATGCGCCCGGGCCGGGTGCTCCCTTGCCTGGCATGGAGCCTCGGCAACTTCCCCGCGCCTTTCACCTGTGGCGGACGTTGCCTGACGTCAACGCTCCGCCTGCATGCCAAATGTACTGATTCTTAGTGGCCGCGCGTCGGTGGCGCTCGACCCTATCCGCCGCTGCGCGTTTGCGGTGGGTGTGGGGTCGTCCGTAAGGGCGAGCCGGTTTGCGTACGAGGGGCACGTTCTCGGGAATCGCCCTAGGTCAATGGCTCTGTGTGCCGATGCGACAATCGCCGCGAGCGCGCCAAACGAATGAGCCAATCAACGCGCCACGGATCGCCGCGCCTTTGCGGCGACCGCGTCATGAGGAGCCATCATGCATCGCCATCGTCCTGTTACCGTGATCCGGTCGGTTTCTGCCGCCGCCATCTTTGCCGGCTGCGCCGGCGCGTTTGCGCAAGCGTCGCAACCGGCTGCGGCAGCGGCACCGCCCTCGGCACCGCCGCTCTCGGCGCAGATCATCAACATGGGCGGCATGGCCCCGGACGAGATCGGCCCGGTCATCGCCGAGATGGGTACGCTGCGCACCAAGACGCTGGTGACGGCGGCCAATGGCACGGTGGGCGTCCAGGTCGGCACCGTGGCCAAGCACACGCACACGTACTCCGACGAGATCCAGTATGTGATGTCGGGCACGGCCACCGTCTGGCTCGACAACGCGCCGCGCGAGGTCCGGGCGGGCGATCTGATCGTGATCCCCCGTGGCGTGGTGCACGGAACGCTGACCACCAGCACGGACTTCAAATCGATGGCGATCAAGCTGCCGCCGCAGCGCGCCGGCGATACGCGCAAGGTGCCGTGATATCTGCGCCCTGATCTTCGGCATGTTGGCCTGGGTCAGGTCGGGATAAAAACACCATCCCTTACAATGGCGCCCTCCCAAAGAGTCCATCGCCATGTCCGCACCGCTCGCCAACGACACCTTCCTGCGCGCCCTGCGCCGCCAGCCCACCGACTACACGCCGCTGTGGCTGATGCGCCAGGCGGGCCGCTATCTGCCCGAGTACAACGCCACGCGCGCGCGGGCCGGCAGCTTTCTCGGCCTGGCCAAGTCGCCGGCGTATGCGACCGAGGTGACGTTGCAGCCGCTGGATCGCTACCCGTTGGACGCGGCAATCCTGTTTTCCGACATCCTGACCGTGCCCGACGCCATGGGCCTGGGGCTGTCGTTTGCACAGGGCGAGGGCCCGCGCTTTGCCAAGCCGGTGCGCACGGAAGCCGATGTGGCGGCGCTGTCGGTGCCGGACATGTCGTCTCTGCAGTACGTGTTTGACGCCGTGGCGGAAATCCGCCGTGCGCTCGTGCAGGACGGCCGCCAGCGTGTGCCGCTCATCGGCTTCTCGGGCAGCCCGTGGACGCTCGCCTGCTACATGGTCGAAGGCGGCGGCTCGGACGACTTCCGCACCGTCAAGTCGATGCTCTACGCGCGCCCGGACCTGATGCACCGCATCCTGGAGATCAATGCCCAAGCCGTGATCGACTATCTGAATGCGCAGATTGAGGCCGGTGCCCAGGCTGTGCAGGTGTTTGATACCTGGGGCGGTGCCTTGGCCGATGGCATCTATCAGCAGTTCTCGCTGGCTTACATGGCGCGCGTGGTGAATGGTATTCGCGCCGGGGCAGACGGCCAGCGCGTGCCGGTCATCCTCTTCACCAAGGGCGGTGGCCTGTGGCTCGAAGCCATGGCCGCGACGGGTGCCGACGCGCTGGGTGTGGACTGGACCGTCAACCTGCAGCTCGCGCGCCAGCGAACGGCAGGGCGCGTTGCCCTGCAGGGCAACCTGGACCCGACAGTGCTGTTTGCTGAACCCGACGCGATTCGTGCCCAAGTGCGTCGCGTGCTGGAAGACTACGCAGCCGGCGGCGGCAGCGACGGCCACATCTTCAACCTCGGCCACGGCATCTCGCAGTTCACACCGCCCGAAGCGGTGTCGGTGCTGGTGGACGAGGTGCACAGCTTCAGCCGCGCGCTGCGCACGAAAGCGAAGTCACACGGTTGAGATCAATGCTGCGGTGCGATAGCGTTTGAATCGTGCCGCAGCCGTGCGTGAAGCCAGGGGCACGAGTTGAATCTTCGCCGCTTTGGTGCATTAGGGGTGAGTGACTACTTGCGTGCCGGTGGCCCCATCTGGCCCGAAAGGGGTGTCAAGCGATTTATTTCGTGCTTTCTGGTGCGTAACCCGGCTGTCAAGACTTGACTTATGCACAAAGCTGTCGCGGCTGGTTCTTTCCGCGGCGCAACAGGGAAGGCTGTGTGCACCCAACGCATAAGTGTTTGATTTTTTTGAAAGAAAGGCGTGTGCGCGTAAATCGTGCAAGCCAGAAAAACGGTGAGTCCATTGGCCTTTGCAGAGACTGCAGGCGACTTTTCAACAAAGTTATCCACAGGCGATGTGGATAGCCCGGAAAACGGTCGCCGATCATGGCGCCAAGGCACAAACCTCAAGTAATACTTGAACATCGAACCGGCCACGGCAATGGCTGTGAAGGCAAGGTGAGATGGGCAAGACGCATTTCCCAGGTGCAGGATCCGCCGCTGCATCGCAACATTCCCTTTGCAATTCAACCGTTTGCGCCTTGCATGACCACGCCCCAAGTCGACGCCGCGTTTTCTGATGCCAAGGTGTCGGCCTCCATTGTTCGCGTGGTGATTGATACGCCGCTCGATGCGGTGTTCGATTACCGGTGTGGGCAGCCTGTGCAGCCTGGGCAATTGGTTGTGGTGCCGTTTGGCAACCGGCGAGTGGCGGGGTTAGTCGTCGAAACCGCCGCGACCACCGATGTGCCGCAAGAAAAGCTGCGCGATGTCGAGCGGGTGCTCGACTGGGTGCCGCCGCTCGACGCCGAATGGCGGGCCCTGGCCGAATTTGCTGCCGGCTACTATCACCGCGCGCTCGGTGAAGTGATGTTACCGGCGCTCCCGCCGCTGTGGCGAACCCCGGGCAGTTGGGAAAACCTCGCCCGGCAGGCCACCGAAACCGTCTACGTGATGTTTGAACCCGCCCGGGCAGCGTTGCTGGACAGCATTCCGAAACGTGCGTCCGGCGCCATGCGATTGGCCGAAGCGCTGACCGGCGATGGCGAGTTATCCACCAGCGCGGCCATCGAGCTGCACGGGCAAGCCGTTGCCAAGCTGCGCGATTGGGCCACCGTCGGCTGGCTGCGCGCAGAACTGCGTCCGAAGGCGCTGCTGCCGCAACCGCTCGAACTCCCGGCGCCTTCCGTCGCGCCCCCCTTGAACGATGAGCAGGCCGCCGCCGTGGCAGCCATTGCCCAAGCTGGCGCGGCTGGCTCCTTCAGCCCGTTCCTGTTGTACGGCGTGACCGGCAGCGGCAAGACCGAGGTCTACCTGCACGCCATCGCCGATGCGCTGGCGCGGGACCCTGCGGCCCAGGTGCTGATGCTGGTGCCCGAGATCAACCTGACGCCGCAGCTGGAAGCACGCATCGCCGCACGTTTTCCGGGCGTGCCCATGGCGGCGCTGCACAGCGGCCTGGCCGAACAGCCGCGCGCGTTGAACTGGCTCGCCGCGCATCGCGGTGAGGCGCGCATCGTGCTCGGCACGCGGCTGGCGATGCTGGCGTCGTTGCCCAACCTCGCGCTCATCCTCGTCGACGAAGAACACGACACGTCGTACAAGCAGCAGGAAGGCCTGCGCTATTCCGCACGGGATTTGGCGCTATGGCGTGCCAAGCAGCGCAACATCCCCGTGGTGCTGGGCTCGGCCACGCCGTCCCTGGAAACGTGGTGGCGCGCGGAGCAGACGCCCACCACGCGCCTGACGCTCTCGCGGCGCGCGCAGGCCGAAGCGGTGCTGCCGCGCGTGTCGCTCATCGACCTGAATCTGGAGCGCCGCGCCGGGCGCCAGATTCGCGATGGCCTGTCCAAACCACTCGTCGACGCGATTGCCGATCGCCTGGCGCGCGGCGAACAGAGCCTGCTGTTCCTCAACCGCCGCGGCTACGCGCCCGTGCTGTCCTGCGACGCGTGCGGCTGGCTGTCGGGCTGCCCGCGTTGCTCAGCGTACCTGGTGCTGCACAAGCCCGAGCGGCGCCTGCGCTGCCACCACTGCGGGTACGAATCGCGCATCCCGCATCATTGCCCGGACTGCGGCAACGTCGACATCGCCCCGCTCGGGCGTGGCACCCAGCGCATCGAAGAGACGCTCGGCGAGCTGTTCCCGCAGGCCCGCGTCGCCCGCATCGACGCCGATTCAACCCGCCGCAAGGGCAGCGCCGAAGCGCTGTTCGACACCGTGCACGAAGGCAGCGTCGACATCCTGATCGGCACGCAGATGGTCGCCAAGGGGCACGACTTCCAGCGCGTGACGCTGGTCGGCGTGGTCGCGCCCGATTCCTCGCTGTTTTCGCACGACTTCCGGGCCGGAGAGCATCTGTTTGCCTCGCTGATGCAGGTGGCCGGCCGCGCGGGCCGGGCGGGCCTGGCGGGCGAGGTGCTGATTCAGACGCGGTATCCGGATGCCCCGGCGCTGCAGGCGCTGGTTCGACATGACTACGATGGTTTCGCGCGCCAGTTGCTGCGGGAACGCAAGCAAGCCGGGCTGCCGCCGTTTGCCTATCAAGCCCTGCTCACCGCCGAGCACAAGGAAGTCGCGAGGGCGCTTGAATTCTTGAGCGCTGCGCGCTCGGCAGGTGAAGCCTTGGCTGCTGAATTGGGCGCGCCAGTGTTCTTGCATGACCCGGTGCCGATGACGATGGTGCGGCTGGCCAACCGCGAGCGCGCGCAGTTGCTGGTGGAATCGGGTTCTCGGGCGGCTTTGCAGAAGCTTTTGACGGCTTGGACTGAGGGGTTTGCGGGGATCGGCAAGACCGTGAAGGGGGTGCGGTGGCAGTTGGAGATCGATCCTTTGAGGATTTGAGGACTTGGACTTGGACTTGAGGACTTGAGGGGCTGGTGGTCCATCT
>NZ_JASATD010000032.1:0-47572 GCF_038440115.1 Ralstonia sp. OTU4908
ATGAAACCAGGGATGAACCACAAACACAAAACAATCAAACAGCCGCCCGCAACAACCGCTGCTGATAAGCCTGCAAATGCGCAAACGCCACCCGCAGTAGCGAAACATCCGTCCCCAACGCCCGCCCACGGCGCAGCATGTCCCCCACGATGTGATCCGCCTCCACCCGCGCGCCATTCTCCAGATCCCGCAGCATCGATGCCGTCAGCGGTGACCCAGCCTGCGTCAGCACGTTCAGCGCACGTTCGCGCGCCGCCTGCCGATTCGGATACCCCGACGCCGCAGCCACACGCTCGCACGCGGTGAACATCGCCTCGTTCAGCGCCGCGCCTTCATCCGTGGCGACGATTTCGCCCACCGTCGCCCGCATCAGGCAAGTCATCGCGGCCAGAGAAGTGAGGAACGTGAATTTCTCCCACATGTCCTGCATGACGTTCTCGGCCAGCACGGAATCAAAGTTGGCCGTGGCAAACACGTCTCGAATCGCCTCAGTGCGCTCGCGCGGCGCATGCGGTGTGCGCTCGCCAAAGGTGATCGAGTGCACGGCGGGGCCCTGGCCGTTGCTCAGATGCAGCACGGCACCATCCGGCGCACTCGTCGCACTGATGTGGCACAGCCCACCCAGCACGCGCGATTCACCAAACGCCGCATCCAGCCGTTCCAGATGCGCCAGCCCATTGAGCACCGGCAGCACCACCGTGCGCTCGCCCACCACGGGGCGGATCGCGGTGATGGCGTCTTCCAGGTCGTATGCCTTGCAGCTCAGTAGAACCAGGTCGGCGCGGCCCCAAGCCGTGGCTTGGTCCGCGGTGATGGTCTGCACGGGCAATTGCGCATCGCCGTGCGGGCTGCGAATCACGAGACCGTGTTGGCGCAACCGCGCCGCGCGCGCGGGCCGCACGAGAAACGTCACGTCCGCGCCGGCCTGGGCGAGCCGCCCGCCAAAATAACCGCCGGTGCCACCGGCGCCAAGCACCAGAATCCGCATTGCTGTCGTCATGGGGTTCGTTTCCATCGAGCAGAAGATAGGCAAACGATTCTAGGCTTGTTCGCGTGACCCTGCAGACGGCGCCCCGTGCGCGCTAAAATGCTGATTTTCCTCACAATTTGACGCCTGTTCGGCCATTATTCAGCGCTGGCGGGGTCGAGATGCCATGACGTTTTCCAATAATTTCCACCGCCTCGAAACCCGACTGCAGTCGCAGGTTGGCCGCGCCATTGGCGACTTCAACATGATTGAAGACGGCGACACCATCCTCGTGTGCCTGTCCGGCGGCAAGGATTCGTACACGATGCTGTCGGTGCTGATGGCCCTGCAGAAGCGCGCGCCGGTCGACTTCAAGCTGATTGCGATGAACCTCGACCAGAAGCAGCCCGGCTTTCCGGAAGAGGTCCTGCCCAACTACCTGAAGAAGGTGGGCGTGGAGTACGTGATCGTCGAGGCGGATACGTATTCGATCGTCAAGGAGAAGGTGCCCGAGGGCAAGACCACGTGCTCGCTGTGTTCGCGCCTGCGTCGCGGTGTGATCTATCGCACGGCCAAGGAGCTGGGTGCCAACAAGATCGCGCTGGGTCACCACCGCGACGACATCGTCAACACGTTCTTCCTCAACATGTTCTTCGGCGGCAAGATGAAGTCGATGCCGCCCAAGCTGGCCACCGACAACGGCGACCACATCGTCATCCGGCCGCTCGCCTATTGCGCGGAAAAGGACATCGCCTCCTACGCCCGCGCGATGGAATTCCCGATCATCCCGTGCAACCTGTGCGGCTCGCAGGAAAACCTGCAGCGCAAGAAGGTCAAGGAGATGCTGCTGGAGTGGGAGCGCCAGACGCCGGGCCGTATCGACAACATCTTCGCTTCGCTGCAAAACGTGGTGCCGTCGCACCTGGCCGATACCGATCTGTTCGACTTCAACGGCCTGACCACAGGCCTGGCGAAGATCGGCGAAGACGCGCTGTTCGGCCAGACCGCCTACGACCAGGCCCCGCTTGTGTTTGCCGGCTCGCACGATGACCGGATCGAGTTCGTGCGGTTTGAGCGCAAGCCCGGCGACAAGTCCGCCGAGCAGGCCGTGCCCGGAGAGGCGGCGGCAAACTGAGCGCAACTCCCTCCATGCGAGGTGGCGTATGGCGCACTCATGCGCGCAGCGCGCCATGCCGCACGTCCACCATCCGTCCGACCGGCCGGCGGTCTACCCGTCTCGGTCATGGCGCGATTGCAACAATTCCACCGTTTGACCGGTTCAGGGGGAGGGCGGGCCCCATGCTAGAATTTTTCCATCTGTGTCTTATACGCCGCAAAAGCGCCCCGCAGAAGGGTTTGCAGGCGGTCCGGCCATCCTGAGGGGAGGTGGCGGGCGGTGGGTTACAGGCAGCCATTCCCGGTGCCGGCAACCCGTCGCAGGCTATCGCTTCGAGTCACTCTAGGAACCTCCTTGTGAATATCGTCATCCTGGCTGCAGGCATGGGCAAACGCATGCGCTCCGCCCTGCCGAAAGTGCTGCACCCCCTGGCCGGCAAACCGCTGCTGGCGCACGTCATTGAAACCGCCCGCACCATGTCGCCGACGCGGCTAGTGGTCGTGGTGGGCCACGGTGGCGACCGGGTGCGCGAGATGGTCGGCGCGACCGACATCGCCTTCGCCACGCAAGACAAGCAGCTCGGCACGGGCCACGCCGTCATGCAGGCCGTGGACCAGCTCGACGAGAGCGTGCCCACCCTCGTGCTCTACGGCGATGTGCCGCTCACCCGCGCCGAAACGCTGAGCGCGCTGGTAAGCGCGGCCGGCAACGACCACCTAGGCGTGCTGACCGTGCACCTGGGCGACCCGACTGGCTACGGCCGCATCGTGCGCGACGCCGCAGGCCGCATCACGCGCATCGTCGAGCAGAAAGACGCCAACGAAACGCAACTCGCCATCCATGAGGTGAACACCGGCATCCTGGTGTGCCCGACGGCCAAGCTCAAGAACTGGCTGGCGACGCTGTCGAATGACAACGCGCAGGGCGAGTATTACCTGACCGACGTGATCGAGCGTGCTGCCAGCGAAGGCGTGCCCATTACGTCCGCGCATCCGCTGGCCGAGTGGGAAACGCTGGGCGTGAACAGCAAGGTGCAACTGGCGGAGCTGGAGCGCATTCACCAGCGCAACATCGCGCAGCAACTGCTGGAAGACGGCGTGACGCTCGTCGACCCGGCGCGCATCGACGTGCGCGGCAAGCTCACCTGCGGCCGCGACGTCGTGATCGACGTCAACTGCATCTTCGAGGGCGACGTCACGCTGGCTGACGGCGTGCGCATCGGCGCCCATACGGTGATCCGCGATGCGGTGATCGAGGCCGGTGCCGAAATTTTGCCGTTCTGCCATATCGAGCGCGCCAAGGTTGGCGCCGACTCGCGCATCGGCCCGTACGCGCGTCTGCGCCCGGGCACCGAGTTGGCCCAAGACGTGCACATCGGCAACTTTGTCGAGGTCAAGAACAGCCAGATCGCGGCACACAGCAAGGCCAACCACCTGGCCTACGTGGGCGACGCCACGGTCGGCTCGCGCGTCAACATCGGCGCGGGCACCATCACGTGCAACTACGACGGCGCGAACAAATTCCGCACCGTCATCGAAGACGACGCCTTCATCGGTTCCGACACGCAGCTCGTGGCGCCGGTGCGCGTTGGCAAGGGCGCGACGCTGGGTGCCGGCACCACGCTGACCAAGGATGCGCCCGAGGGCAAGCTGACGGTCTCGCGGGCGCGGCAGGTCACCATCGACAGCTGGCAGCGCCCGGTCAAGCAGAAGAAGGAAGGCTGACAGGGTTTCTCCTGCGCCGAACAGCGGATGCCGCTTCGGCGCACGAGCATCGATACTGAATTACCGAGTGCGGCGCACATAGACAGTGCTGCCGCACCCCAAACTGGAGAAATCAACATGTGCGGTATCGTTGGCGCGGTTTCCACGCGCAATATCGTTCCCGTCCTGATCGAAGGTCTGCGCCGCCTGGAATACCGCGGCTATGACTCGTGCGGCGTCGCCATTCAGCGCGATGGCCAGCTCGAGCGCGCGCGCACCGTGTCGCGCGTGGCCGATCTCGATGCCCAGGCACAGACGAGCCACCTGGACGGCGCCATCGGCATCGCCCACACGCGCTGGGCCACGCATGGCCGGCCGGATACCGTCAACGCGCACCCGCACTTCTCGGGCGACACCATCGCCCTGGTGCACAACGGCATCATCGAGAACTACGAAGCGCTGCGCGAAGAACTCAAGGCCGTCGGCTACGGCTTCGAATCGCAGACGGATACCGAAGTTGTCGCGCACCTGATCCACCAGGCCTACACGTACCCGAGCAGCAAGACGCGCGGCGACCTGTTCGCCTCGGTGCGTGCGTCGGTCAAGCGCCTGCACGGCGCTTATGCGATTGCCGTGTTTGCACGCGACAACCCCGACGTGGTGGTGGGTGCGCGCGCCGGCTCCCCGCTGGTGGTGGCGATTGGCGAGAACGAATCGTTCCTCGCATCCGACGCGCTGGCCGTGGCCGGTACCGCCAGCCGCATGGCCTACCTGGAAGAAGGCGACGTGGTGGAACTCACCCGCGAAGGCTTCACCGTGGCCGATGCAAACGACAAGATCGTCGAGCGCGAAGTGAAGGAAGTCGGCACCTACGCCGCCGCCGTGGAACTCGGCCCCTTCCGCCACTTCATGCAGAAGGAAATCTTCGAGCAGCCGCGCGCCCTGGGCGACACGCTCGAAGGCGTGCAAGGCTTTGCGCCGGACCTGTTCGGCCCCGAAGCAGCCCAGGTGCTGCCCAAGGTCGACAGCGTGCTGATCCTGGCGTGCGGCACGAGCTTCTACTCGGGCTGCACGGCCAAGTACTGGCTTGAATCGATCGCCAAGATCCCGACGCAGGTGGAAGTCGCCAGCGAATACCGCTACCGCGAAACGGTGCCCAACCCGAACGCGCTGGTCGTCGTGATCTCGCAATCGGGCGAAACCGCCGACACGCTGGCCGCACTGCGCCACGCACGCGAACTCGGCCACACGCATACGCTCGCCATCTGCAACGTGGCGACCAGCGCCATGGTGCGCGAGACGCAGCTCAAGTTCCTCACGCGCGCCGGCACCGAGATCGGCGTGGCGTCCACCAAGGCATTCACCACGCAGCTGGCCGCGCTTTACATGCTGGCGCTCACGTTCGCCAAGCTGCGCGGCCATCTGAACGCCGAACAGGAAGAAGATGCGCTGCGCCATCTGCGCCACCTGCCGTCGGCGCTGAACGCGGTGCTGGCCCTGGAGCCGCAGATCATCGCGTGGTCGGACGAGTTTGCCCGTCGCGAAAACGCGCTGTTCCTCGGTCGCGGTCTGCATTACCCGATCGCCCTGGAAGGCGCGCTCAAGCTCAAGGAAATCTCGTACATCCACGCCGAGGCCTACCCGGCCGGCGAACTCAAGCACGGCCCGCTGGCCCTGGTGACCGAGCAGATGCCGGTCGTGACCGTGGCCCCGAACGACGCGCTGCTGGAGAAGCTCAAGTCGAACATCCAGGAAGTGCGTGCGCGTGGCGGCAAGCTGTACGTGTTTGCCGACGCCGATACGCATATCCAGTCGAGCGACGGCATCCAGGTGATCCGCATGCCGGAGCACTACGGGCAGCTCTCGCCGATCCTGCACGTGGTGCCGCTGCAGTTGCTGGCGTATCACACGGCGCTGGCGCGCGGCACGGACGTGGACAAGCCACGTAACTTGGCGAAATCGGTGACTGTCGAATAAGTTTCGGCGGGCGCAGAAACAGAAAAGGCCGTCCTTCGGGACGGCCTTTTTTTCGTGGTGTGCGCTTCGCCAGGACGAGCGGTCCACGGCGCTGAGCGAGATCACCTCGAAGCTGTTTCGTATGGATGAACTACGCAGGCGGCTCGTGGGGATGGTCTCCGCGCTCGACGTTCGCTACGACTTCGGTGAAGGACATCCGCTGCTCGGCCGCCGCATCCCCGATCTCGACCTGGACCCCGCCCTGGGCCAATCGCGTGCAACGGGGTCGACGCCCGCTATGCGGGAGCCTGGGCGCTGCCGGTGGTTGGCACGGTGCCCGCGCCATCCGCAGTACTGGTCCGCCTCGGCGGCCACGTGGCGTGGGTTGGTGACGGAACGACCGAGGGGCTGCAGGCGGCGTTGCAGCGGTGGTTCGGCTCGGCGACGGCCTGAGCGCCGCCCGCCGGCAGATGCAGCCGGGTGGAGGGCGGCGTCTATCCAGGTGTTTGAAGCGGACGGAGGGACCGCGGTGGCCGGTATGCTGCACGGCATCGGAATCACTGTCCCTCTGGAGTCCAGGCATGTTCAACGTCCTCAGCAAGATCGTCCTCCTCGCTGTGTATGGCCTCGCGTTGCTCAGCTATGCCACGCCACTGCCGCTGTCGACCGATGCCATCGGCTGGCTGCGCATCGTGGCGCTGGTGCTGCTGGCTGCGCACCTGCTGGAAGTGGTGCTGTGCTTTCGCAAAGTGGCGCTGCACAAGGGGCCGCTGTTCGACAGCGTGCTGCTGACGTTGCTGTTCGGTTTTCTGCACTGGAAGCACCTCGCGGACGCCGCGCGGCAAGCCCGCTGATCGCCGCAGACCGGCCCGACTAGCCGCAACGGCGGGGCAGACCTACTCTAGTTCCAGTCGTCCCTGGATTGACCAGTTGGGACTTCTTGCTGCAACGCGGCATCGATCATGGACAGAGTGGAACGAACGGCGTTTGTCTTTGCCGGTGGCGGCAGCCTTGGCGCTATCGAGGCCGGCATGCTGCGCGAGCTGGTGGCCTCGGGCGTGGTGCCCGACATGGTGGTGGGCGCCTCAGCCGGCGCCATCAACGCTGCCTTTTTTGCGTGCAATCCGCACGCGGCCGGCACCGCGCAGCTCGAGGCGCTGTGGCGCGGTGTGCGGCGCGCCGACGTGATGCCGTGGTCCTGGCGGGCAATGTTCAGCATGCTGGGCATCCTGGGCGGCCGACGCGAGCACCTCGTCGATGCATCCGGCCTGCAGCGCCTGCTGACGCGGCATTTCGCGCAGACCCTGCTGGAGGCGGCCACGCTGCCGCTGCACGTTGTGGCCACCGACATGCGCACCGGCGCCGAGGTGGTGCTGTCGTCTGGCGCCATCGTGCCGGCCGTGCTGGCCAGCGCTGCCATTCCCGGCGTGTTTCCGCCGGTGCGCATTGGTGATCGCCTGTTGATCGACGGCGGCGTTGCCAACAACACGCCGATCTCTGCGGCCATCCGGCTGGGCGCCACACGCGTCGTCGTGTTGCCGGCCGGGTTTGCGTGTGCCGACCGTCGTGCCCCGCGCAGCGCCATCGAGCACGCGCTGAACGCCTTGTCGCTGCTGGTCGCGCGCCAGCTTGTGCAAGACCTGGAGCGCTGGGCCGGGCAGGTGCCCATTACCGTCGTGCCGCCGTTGTGCCCGCTGGACGTGTCGCCCTACGACTACGCCCGCTGTGGCGAATTGATCGACCGCGCTGCTGCCGCCACGGCGGCATGGCTCGCAGCCGATGGTCTGGGGGCCACCAGCATCCCGGGCGCGCTGCGTGAGCACGACCACAACGAAGATCACCCGAACTGCAACGCAGACCTCCACGGCGTGCACGCGGCTTGATGCGGCAGGGTGCGATTTTCTGTCCGGCGTTGAAACTGAATCTGCGCCGCGCGTCTGTTTCCTCCAGCATTGCGCGCCCATGATGCGGCTATCCAATTCACTGGAATGTCCGCCATGAAAGCCGTTGCCTACTACCAAAGCCTGCCCATCGACCGCCCCGAGGCGCTCGTCGACCTGACCCTGCCCGAACCCACGCCAGGCCCCCGCGATGTGCTTGTGGAAGTGCGCGCCATCTCCGTCAACCCGGTCGATGTGAAAGTGCGCCTCGGCATGCCGCCGGTGGATGGTCAGCCCCGCGTGCTGGGCTGGGATGCTGCGGGCGTGGTGCGCGCCGTCGGCGCCGAGGTGTCGCTCTTCAAGCCGGGCGATGCGGTCTGGTATGCCGGTGCCCTGCAGCGCCCGGGCACCAACAGCGAGCTGCATGTCGTAGACGAACGCGTGGTCGGCGCGATGCCCGCCACGCTCGGGTTTGCGCAGGCAGCTGCGCTGCCGCTCACCGCCATCACCGCCTGGGAATTGCTCTTCGACCGGCTGCAGGTGCCGGAATCTGCAGCGCCCAGCGGGAAGACGGTGTTGATTGTCGGCGCGGCGGGCGGTGTTGGGTCGGTGCTCGTGCAGCTCGCGCGCCGGTTGACGGGCCTGACCGTGATCGGCACCGCCTCGCGCCCGGAGACGGCCGCCTGGGTGCGCGAGCTGGGCGCCCACCATGTGATCAACCACGCGCAGCCGCTGGCCGCGGAACTGCATCGCATTGGTGTGCCGGCGGTGGATTACGTCGCCAGCCTGAACCAGACCGAACACCACTTCGAGCAGATCGTCGAGGCGCTCAAGCCGCAAGGTCGCCTTGCGTTGATCGA
Source organism: Ralstonia sp. OTU4908 (assembly GCF_038440115.1). Taxonomy (NCBI): domain Bacteria; kingdom Pseudomonadati; phylum Pseudomonadota; class Betaproteobacteria; order Burkholderiales; family Burkholderiaceae; genus Ralstonia; species Ralstonia sp. OTU4908. The sequence continues at coordinate 8,484 of NZ_JASATD010000032.1, forward strand.
CGACCCGGCGCAGCTCGACGTGCGCAAGCTCAAGGCGAAGAGCCTGTCGCTGCACTGGGAGTTCATGTACACGCGCTCCATGTTCGGCACGGACGACCAGATCGAGCAGCACCGCCTGCTCAATCGCGTGGCCGCGCTCATTGACGAGGGCATGTTGCGCTCCACCATGAACGAGCACTTCGGCACCATCAATGCCGCCAACCTCAAGCGCGCACACGCCTTTATTGAAAGCAATCAGGCGCGCGGCAAGATCGTGCTGGAAGGGTTTTGATTCAGGCGTCGGCCAGATAACCGGCGATGCGCTCTTGCAGGAAGTCGCGCAGCCGCATCAGCGTGGGCGACAGCGCGAGGCGGTGCGTGCAGATCAAATGCAGCGGCGCCGCCTCGCCGCGCCAGTCGGTCAGCGCGGCTTGCAGCCGGCCGGCGCGCAGATCGGCCAGTACATCCAGCCGCGACTTGTAAGCGATGCCATGCCCCGCAACGGCCCAGCGGCGCACGAGTTCGCCGTCGTCAGCAATGCGGTTGCCGGTGACGCGCACAACGTGCGCCTGACCGTCGTCGCTCGCGCCGTGAAAGGTCCACTGGTCGTGCGTGGTGTCGGACAGGGCCAGCATCAGGCAATTGTGCTGACGCAGATCGTCGGGGGTCTTCGGCACCCCGTGCCGCGCAAAGTAGGCCGGCGCCGCGCACAGCACGCGGCGGTTGTCCGGCGCCAGCGGCAGCGCCACGAGGGACGAATCCTCCGGCTCGCCATAGCGCACCGCGGCATCGACGCGCTGGCGGAACATGTCGACCAGCCGGTCGCCGATGCGCACCTGAAGCGCCACCGCTGGGTGCTCGGCGAGGAAGTCGTCTAGCCAACCAATGAGCACGTTGCGCCCGAGGTCTGACGGGATCGACAGCGACACATCGCCGCCGATGGCTTGGCGTCCAAGGGCGAGCGCATCCTGCCCGGCCTGCAGATCGGCCAGCGCACGGCGTGCGTGTTGCAGATAGCGCTCGCCTTCGTGCGTGAGCGCCAGGCTGCGCGTGGAGCGCGCCAGCAGCCGCACGCCGAGTTCCGCCTCCAACCGCTTGACGGCTGCACTTGCTGCCGCGGGTGCAATGTTCAACACGCGTGCGGCCGCCGACAGGCTGCCGTTATCCACGGCCAGCACGAGGATGGTGAGGTCGTCGAAGCGGATCATCGTGCGTGGTGTGGAGTGGAGTGGAAAAACCGGGGATGGACGGCATCTTACCGAGCACATCGGCTTTCCGCACCTTGCCCCTTCGACTCGCATCCCACATGTCTTGTCGACATGCGCTCACGCTTCGACGCGCCACCGCGTGAGCGGGGGCGTTACGTCCATACGCCTATTCCCTATGCACCGGAAACAGCGCCGACAGCACCTGCCGTGCCGTCCCGCGCAGCACACCGCTCGCATCCGGGTCGCCATACGCCAGTGCCGTCGCAAAGTTGCGTGCCTGCTGCAGCATGACGTGGGGCGGCAGCGGCGGCACATCGGGATCGGTCTTCACTTCCAGCACCACGGGCCGATCGGCGTTGAGCGCTTCGTCCCACGCGCCGGCCAGCTGGTCGGGGTTGTCCACGTAGATGCCCTTCAGCCCGATCAACTCGGCAAAGCGGTGATACGGCACGTTCGGGATATCTTGTGCCGCCGGGAATTTCGGATCGCCTTCCATCACGCGCTGCTCCCAGGTGACTTCGTTCAGATCCTGATTGTTGAGCACCATGCAGATCCACTTGGAAGACTTCCAGCGCTTCCAGTATTTCGACACGGTGATGAGTTCCGCCATGTTGTTCATCTGCATGGCGCCGTCGCCCACCAGTGCGATGACAGGGCGCTCGGGATGCGCAAACTTGGCGGCAATCGCATACGGCACCGCCGCCCCCATCGATGCCAGCCCGCCCGAGAGCGAGCCCATCATGCCGGGCTTGAACTTGAGATCGCGCGCATACCAGTTGGCGCAGGTGCCGGAGTCGCTCGTGACGATCACGTTGTCCGGCAGCTTCGGTGACAGCTCCCAGAAGACGTGCTGCGGGTTGACGGGATAGGCCGGTTGCAATGCGCGGTCTTCCAGCGTCTTCCACCAGCTTTCATTCCAGCGTGCAATGCGGTCGGGCCAATAGGGATCGGTCTTGCGCTGGAGCAGCGGCAGCAGTGCACGCAGCGTCTGCGCGCTGTCGCCCACGAGGTTGACCTCCATCGGATAGCGCAGCCCCAGCATGCCGGGGTCCAGGTCGATCTGCACACCGCGCGCCTGGCCTTCCTTGGGCAGGAACTCCGCGTACGGAAAGCCGGAGCCGACCATCAACAGCGTGTCGCAATGGTTCATCAGCTCCCAGCTCGGCTCGGTGCCGAGCAGGCCGATGGCGCCTGTCACATAAGGCAGGTCGTCGGGCAACACGGCCTTGCCGAGCAGCGCCTTGGCCACGCCCGCCCCCAGCGTTTCCGCCACGGCCGCCACTTCCGCGCTGGCTCCGAGTGCGCCCGCGCCCACGAGCATCGCCACCCGGCGGCCGCTGTTGAGGATGTCCGCTGCGCGTTCCAGGTCGGCGGCTTGCGGGATCACGCTCGGCGCGCTGTAGCCCACGCCCGAGTGCACCGTGCCATGCGCACGCGGCGGTTCGGTGTAGGGCATTTCCTGCAGATCGTTTGGCAGCACGAGCGCCGTCACCCGGCGTTGCCCGATGGCGATGCGTACCGCGCGATCCAGCAGGTGCCGCACTTGCGCCGGCATGCTGGCCTGGTGGACAAACGCGCCGGCCACGTCGCGGAACATCGCCGCCAGATCCACCTCCTGCTGGTAGTGCCCGCCGACTGCGGTGCGCGCCTGCTGCCCGGTAATCGCCAGCACCGGCATGTGGTCGAGCCGAGCGTCGTACAGCCCCGTGATGAGGTGCGCAGCACCCGGCCCGGACGTTGCCATGCACACGCCAAGCTCACCCGTGAACTTGGCGTGCGCAGATGCCATGAAGGCCGCCATCTCTTCATGCCGCACCTGCACGAACTCGATCTTGCCGCCGGCGCGCTGTAGGGCCCCGAACATGCCGTTGATGCCGTCGCCGGGGTAACCAAAGATGCGCCGCACGCCCCACTCGGACAGGCGGGCGACGAGGAAGTCGCTGACGGTGGCTTGCATGATGTCTGTCCGGTGTCAGGTGGTCGGGTCCGTCTCGGGTCCGTCAACTGGGTCAGCTCGCCGTCTCGGCCAGCAGCGCTTCCTTGCGCGCGGCCATAGTCTCCTGCAGCGGTGTCAGGTCGACATGCTGTCGGACCAGCTTGGGAAAGAGTTCAGTCTCTTCCTCTTCGACGTGGTGGGAGACGTACTCGGCCAGCACGGTGAACTTGGCCGCGAACAGATCGTCGCCCGCGTGCATGCCGTTCAACTGCTGGATCAGATCCTTTGCGGTGGCGTGCTCCACCACGGCTTCGTCGACGAGGTCCTTGAACGCTTCGCCGCCGTTGTCGCGTACGTACGGGTAGAACACCTCTTCTTCGAGCTGCGTGTGCACGGTCAACTTTTCACACGCGTCGCGCACGATTTGCTCGCGGGCCGCTTCGTCTTTCTCCTGCTGGAACGTCTTGAACAGTTTTTTCACCTCGCGGTGATCGTCCAGCAGCATCGACAGCACGGCGCGTTGCGCCACAGGGATTTCAGCTTTGTTCATGAGGCTCTCCGGTAGGGGTTTCTGGTTTGATGCGCCGTACCGTCGAGCAAGCGGCATGCCGCACGCGCGCCTTTGCGGGCGATGTGTCGCAGGCAAGCTTCGTGCTGACACAGGTGGTTACGTGCGAGACGCCGCGCAGATGCGTGGCCGCCGCACATCATCCTGAACGTCAACTGATTGATGGGAGGTAACTGCTATGCAAACCACGACAACCGGCACCGCGCTGGGCACCGGTACTGGCACCGGTGTAGGAACCACCGCCGGTGTACGCATGCGCATCATCGGGCGTGCCGACTCCGATTCGGCGGGTCCGGGCCCCGAACTGATGGCCGCGGATACGCTGGAGGGCGATCGCGTCGTCAACCTCAATGGAGAAGACCTCGGCAAGATCACCGACATCATGCTCGACGTCCAGCGCGGCCGGATCGCCTACGCGGTGATGTCGGTGGGCGGCTTCCTGGGTATCGGCGACAAGCTCTTTGCCGTGCCGTGGAGCGCCATGTCGCTCGACGTGGACCGCAAGTGCTTCGTGCTCGATGCCAACAAGGATCGCCTGGAAGCCGCTCCGGGTTTCGACAAGGACAGCTGGCCCACGATGGCCGATCCGACCTGGGCGCAGTCGGTGCACGAGTACTACGGCTCGCGTCCGTATTGGGAAGAATATTGAGCACGCTCGGGCACGCCGTTCGCTTGCATGTCGTCAACCACGCTTGAAACAGGAGGTCGCCATGGAGAAGGGCAAGAAAGAGAAGCATCCGCACGCACATAAGCGTGAAGAGCTGGTGGAAAAGGCTGTGGAAGACACCTTCCCGGCCAGTGATCCGCCCGCCACGGGCGGCATCACGCGCGTTGTCGACAAGGACAAAGACGCCGACGCACACCAGGACAAGCGCACCCACAACGGCAAGCACCGGTAGCAGTCCGCCGGCACTGCCGCGCCCGCATCGCCTCTGGCATGCGGGCTTTTTTTTTCGAGGCTGGCGGCTTACCGGTGCGCCAGGATGTTCACGACGTTGCCGAACGGATCACGCACGTAAAAGCGGCGCACGCCCCACGGCTCATCAACGAGCGGGTAGACGATTTCCAGGCCCAGCGACACGGCACGCCTATGCACCGCATCCACATCGTCCACCTCCACCGACAGCGCCGGCACCGGTGTGCCGTTTCCACCTTCGCTGGCAATGCTGACTTGCGGCGTCATGGTGGCGGCCGTGTCGGCAAAGGTGACGATCCAGCCGTGGTCCATCACGGCTTCCAGATCGAGCAGTTCGGCATAGAACGCGCGGGCACGTGCCGGGTCGGCTGCATGCAGATTGGGGACGATGCGTCGGACAGCCATGCAGGGGCTCCTTTTTACCGATTCGGTGACGGCATTCTAGTCACGGCTGTGACGCCCTGTTGGCATGCGCACGCGGCGCACATCACGTAAAGTGGCGGGCACTCGAACTACAGAGACGCGCACGCCATGGAATTCCTGCAATCGCTGCTGGCACCCCGCCTGCAAAACGTTGAAACGTCCGCCATCCGCGAACTGTTCAAGGTGCTCGGCAAGCCGGGCCTGATCTCGTTTGCGGGCGGCTTTCCTGACTCGGCCCTGTTTGACGTGGAAGGCCTGAAGGCCGCGGCCGACAGCGCGCTCACCACCGACGCCGCCCGCGCGCTGCAATACGGCGCCACCGAGGGCTTCGAGCCGCTGCGCGAGGCCATCGTCACGCTGATGAAGGCGCGCGGCGCCAACGTCGCCAACACCGACATCCTCGTCACCACCGGGTCGCAGCAAGGGCTGGATCTGCTGGGCAAGGTGCTGATCGGTGAAGGCGACACAGTGCTGACCGAAGCGCCCACCTTCCTCGCCGCCATCCAGGCGTTCAAGCTGTACGGCGCCAAGGTGGCCGGCGTACCGACCGACGGCGACGGCCTGGATGTCGACGCGCTGGAAAAGGTGCTCGCCGGTGGTGGTGCCACCGCGCGCCCCAAATTCCTCTACATGATTCCCAACTTCGGCAACCCGAGCGGCGCGCTGATGAGCCTGGAGCGCCGCAAGCGCCTGCTGGACGTGGCCGTGCGCCACAACCTGCTGATCGTGGAAGACGACCCCTACGGCGATCTGTATTTCGACGCACCCCCGCCGCCGTCGCTGTACGCGCTGTCGCAGCAGACCGACGGCGCACAGGGGCGCGTGATCTACCTGGGCAGCCTGTCGAAGGTGGTGGCGCCGGGCCTGCGCGTGGGCTGGATGATCGCTTCGCAGCCGGTGCTGGGCAACGCGGTGATGGTCAAGCAGTTTGCCGATGCGCATACCTCCACGTTTGCGCAGGCCACGGCCGCTGCGTATCTGCGCAGCAATCGCCTCGAGACCGTGCTGCCGCGCACGCGCGCTGCCTATGCCGAACGCGCACACGCCATGGCCAACGGGCTGCGTGCGCTGCTGCCCGACACCGAACTGACCTTCAACCGCCCGCGCGGCGGCATGTTCCTGTGGTGCACCTTGCCGGGCCGCAATGCCGGCGATGTAGCCAAGATGGCCATCGAACGCGGTGTGGCGTTCGTGCCGGGTGCGGCGTTCTACCCCGTAGACCCGGATCGCTCGACGCTGCGTCTGTCGTACGCCACCTCGTCGCTGGCGCAGGTGGAAGAGGGTGTGCGCAAGCTTGCGCACGCCATCGGCGAGTTCAAGCTGGGCTGACCGCGCCGGCGCAGGCCGCGGTGGCACAGGCACACACCGACGCGCAGCAAGACCCCGCGCTGCTGCGCCGCCTGCTGCGCGCCAAAGACCGCATGGACGCCGCCTCGCACGAGGCGTGGCCTGTGAAGCGGCTGGCCGAAGTGAGCGGCGTGTCAGCGGCGCATTTTGCGCGCTCGTTCAAGCAGGCCTTCGGCATTCCGCCGCACCGCTACCTGCTCACGCGCCGCATCGAGCAGGCCACCACCCTGCTGCGCGACACCGACCTGCCCATCATTGAAATCGCTTACGCCACCGGCTGGGAAAGCCTCGGCACCTTCGGCCGCATCTTCCGCGACATCACCGGGCAGAGCCCGAGCGCGCTGCGCCGCCACGCACAGGCAACCGCGTCGCTGCAACAACTCGACCGCGTGCCCGCCTGTGTGCTGAAAGCGGCGCAGCGGCCCGACCTCGTCACAGCAGTTTCGGAGAAGCGCCGCCAACTGGCGGCGGGTACAAATCCGTCACCCACCAACAACGAGGAGCAGTGATGAGCCAAGGGATCAATGTCGTCGGGCTGTATGTGGATGACCAGGACGCGGCGCTGGCGTTCTATGTCGACAAGCTCGGGTTTCGCGTGCATACCGACGTGCGCAACGGCCCGTACCGGTGGCTGACGGTGCAGCATCCGGAGCAGCCGTCGTTTCAGCTCGGCCTGTTCCAGCCGGGCCCGCCCATCCACGACGAGGCCACGGCGCAGACGCTGCGCGCCATGGTCGCCAAGGGCGCGATGCCGCCGCTGGTGCTGACCGTTGCCGATTGCCGGGCCGCCTATGCGCAACTGCGCGAGCGCGGCGTGGAGTTCACGCAGGAGCCGATCGACCGCTTCGGCAGCGTCGATGCTGGCTTTCGTGACCCGGCCGGCAACGGCTGGAAGATGATCCAGGCCGCTGGGGGTGCAAAGTGAGCGCCCGCAACGCAATCCGCCAGTTCCATCGCTGGGTGTCGATGGCGTTCACGCTCACGGTCATCGCCAACTTTGTCGCCCTGGGGCTGGGCAAGGGTGCGCAGCCGCCGGCGTGGATTACCTATGCGCCTCTGCTGCCGCTGGCGCTGCTGCTGTTCACGGGGCTCTATCTGTTTGCGCTGCCGTACCTGGATCGGCGGGGTGCTCGGCGTTCGACCGGTGATCGGGGGGCGCCCACCGCGGCCATCTGAGCGTGGCGCGTGAGGCTCTGAGGCCCGATTGCCGAGCTCAGACTGTCGAGCGTGAGCCTCGAAGGCTTGGGCACCAAGCTCAACGCCCGGAGCATGACAGTTCGAGGTCGAAAAAATCGGGCTCAGAGGGCCGAGCGCGAGGGGGCGAGGGCCGGACGCCGAGCCTTTGAGGCCCAAGCGTCGACCTCAAAGCCCGGAGCGCGAGTGTTTGAGGTCGAAAATGTCGAGCTCGAACTGTGGAGCACGACGGTTTGAGGCTCGACCACCGGGTTCAGAACCTGGCGCGTCGCGTTCCGCGCCCGGGGGTTCAATGTGCGACCGACGTGGCTGCCGGTTCATCGGCCAGCGCCGCCTCATGCCGCCCACCCATGCGCCACAGCACCACGGCCACCACATGGCACGCGGCGGCGGCCCATCCCAGCATGCCGGGCCCGCCATGCGCCAGCGCCAGCGCGCCAACGCTCGACCCCAGCGCAATCCCCGCATACACGGCCGACGCATGCAACGACAGCGTGATCGGCGACACATCGGGGGCCAGGCGGATCAGCCGCGTCGCCTGCGCCGGGCCGAAGCCCCAGCCGGCCATGCCCCACAGCACGACCGCGCCGATAGCGACGGCGCCGGCCACCGTGCCGTGCAGCACCTGTGCCGACAGCGACAGCACCGAGAAGGCCAGCACGATGCCCGCGCTGCTGACCGCCAGCACGCGCGCCACGCCGGCGCGGTCGGTCAGGTGGCCGCCCAGGCCCGTGCCCAGCGCCGCAAAGCTGCCGACCAGGAACAGCACGATGCCCACGTGCTGCGGCGCGAAGCCCAGCCCCTGCACAAAGAACGGTGCGACGTAGGTGTAGAACGTAAAGCCGCCTGCCGCCCACAGCGTGGACACCGCCAGCGCGCCCAGCATGCCGGGGCGGCGTGCCACGCTCAGGCGTTGCGCCAGCGTGGTCACGCTGTGCGGCAGCGCGCGCGGCAGGCCGAAGGCCAGGCCCGCCGTGGCCAATGCCGACAACACACCGCATGCGATGAATGTCGAGCGCCAGTCGCCCTGCGCCGCAATCCAGGCGCCCAGCGGCACGCCGAGCGCCACTGCCACCGTGCCGCCGCCCGTGATGATGGCCAGCGCCGAGCCGCTGCGCGAGGCCGGCACCAGCGAGGTCGCCACCGCATTGGCCGTCGGCAGAAACACGCCGGCTGCCAGCGCCAGCAACACGCGCGCCGCCATCAACTGTCCGAAGCCGTGCGCGGTAGCCGCCAGCAGGTTGCCTGCCGCAAAGATGGCCAGCGCGCCGATCAGCACGCGTCGGCGGTCCACATTGCCGAGCAGCGTCGCCATCACCGGCGAGCCCACGGCATAGGTGATGGCAAACACGGTGACGAGCTGCCCAGCCGCCGGCACGCTCACGCCCAGGTCTGCGGCCAGCACCGGCAGCAGACCGGCGATCATGAACCCTTCAGTGCCGATGGCGAACGCGCCCAGGCACAACCACCACAGCGATGCCGGCATGGTCGGCTCCTGTCAGAAGAGGAAAGCGGAGAGAGGGGCGGAGCGCAGAGGCTCCGCGAGGATCAGCGCGCGGTGGAGCTGGCCGTCTGGCCCAACAGCACGTTGCGCTCGTCGTCGGAGATGTCTTCGCGGCGGCGCGAGTAGGCGCGCTCGACCCCGGCATAGGCGCGCTGCGTGGCAGGGCGTGCGCCAACGCCTTCGAACCAGCGCTGGAGATTCGGAAAGTCGTTCAGGTCCTGACCATGCCCGGCGTGCGGCACGATCCACGGATAGGCCGCGATGTCGGCAATGGTGTAGTCGTTGCCGGCAATGTAGGGGCGATCGGCCAGGCGGCGGTCGAGCACACCGTACAGGCGGTTCGTTTCCTTGGTGTAGCGCTCGATGGCGTAGGGCACGCGCTCGGGGGCATACACGTTGAAGTGGCCGATCTGCCCGGCCATCGGGCCCAGGCCGCCCACCTGCCAGAACAGCCACTTGAGCACTTCCATGCGGCCGTGCAGGTCGGCGGGCATCAGCTGGCCGGTCTTCTCGGCCAGGTAAAGCAGCATGGCGCCCGATTCAAACAGCACCACGGGGTCGCTGCCTTCGGCCGGGTCGTGATCGACCATGGCCGGGATCTTGTTGTTGGGCGAGATGGCCAGGAACTCGGGCTTGAACTGGTCGCCCCGGCTGATATCGACGGGGATGACGCGGTGCGGCAAGCCGGTTTCGGCAAAGAACAGCGCCATCTTCAGGCCATTGGGCGTGGCGCAGTAGTAGAGGTCGATCATGGCGGGGCCCTCGTGTTCTGTCATGTTGGTTGACAGCGTAGGCGCGCGAGTGGCCTTTTGTAATGTCCAGAAACTGGAATTTTCAGGTGACCACTCACGGGTTGTGCGCCTGTGCGGGTTCCACTGTCTCGCAAGAGCGTGCGTACCATTCCCACGCCGCGGTGCCGCACAGCACGCCCGTCGCCAGCGCGGACACCGCGAGCGCCGGCAGTTCACCCGCCGGCAGCCAGGCGCCGCCCAGCACCACCAGGCCGACAGCATGTGCCGGGCGCAACCGCCCGAAGATCGCCCACTTGAACAGCAGGTTGCCCAGCAGATATAGCGCTGCGCTGCCCAGCACCGCCAGCGTCGTCCCTTCATGGGCGCGGCCCACCGGATGCGCCAGCACGAACTCATCGGCCACGGCCCCGACGATGATGCCGGCCACCAGCACCACGTGGATGTAGGTGTAGGCCAGCCGTGCAAGCCGCCCCGGATCAGCCGAATGCGACATGGTGCGCGCGCCGCGCTCGGCAATCCTGTCGAAATACAGCCACCACATCGCCAGGCTGCCGATGAACGACAGCGCCATCGCCGCGATGTTTTCTGCGGTCCAGTCGAGGCCAGCAAACGTGGATCCCGTCACCAGCACCGATTCGCCGAGCGCGATGATGATGAACAGCGAGCAGCGCTCGGCCATGTGGCCGCCTTCCACGTTCCAGTCGTTGGTGGTGGAGCGGCCCAGGCCCGGCGTGTAGAAGCCTATCGATGGCCCAAGCCATTCGATGACCAGCGCGAAGATCCAGCACGCCCAGCGCACGGAACCGTCCGACAGGCCGCCCGCCAGCCACAGCACCGCAGAGATGCCGAGCCACGTGGCGATGCGCTGGAAGTTGCGCCGCATGGGCAGCGACTCGCCGCGCACGGCCCACAGGAAGAACACCGTGCGGCCGAACTGCATGAACACATAGGCCAGCGCAAAGGCCAGCCCGCGCGAGCCGAACGCCTGCGGCAGCGAGGCCGAGAGCAGCAGCCCGCCCGTCATCAGCACGAGCATCAGCATGCGGATGGCGAGCTTGTCCGGATCGAGCCAGTTGGTCACCCACGACGTGAAGATCCACACCCACCACACCGCCAGCATCAGCAGCAGCGCCTGTGCGCCGCCTTGCAGCGTGAAGTTGCCAATCAGCAGGTGCGAGAGCTGCGTCACCGCAAACACGAACACCAGATCGAAGAACAGCTCGATGTTGGTGACGCGGTGGTGGCCGTGGGCCCCTTCGGGCGCGGGGCGGAGGTAACTGCGGGGCATTGGGTGTCCTCGGTGCGGCCTTGGGGGGGGGCGATCAGGCCGAATGCATGCCGAGCGTGAGCGTGCCTGCGCCCACCATCACCGCGCCGCCCGCGTAGCCGAAGCGGCGCTGTGCGGCCACGCTCGTCAGGCGCTTGGCGAGCAGCTTGGCGGCCAGCGCGTACATCGATGCATTGGCGGCAGCCAGGATGACGAAGGTCGGCAGCAGGATCGCACTCTGCGAGAGGAAGGTCTGCTCGGCCGACATGAACTGCGGCACGAAGGCGACGAAGAAGACGATGCTCTTGGGGTTCAGTGCGGTGACCGTCCAGGCCGACAGGAAGCGGCGGCCCGCGGACTTCCGCTGCACGGGGAGGGTGGCCTCGGGCGCGTCCGCCTGTACGTCGTCCTGCAGGCGGCGTGCGCTGAGAATGGACTTGATGCCCAGATAGACGAGGTACGAACCGCCGATGAGCTTGAGCGCCGTGAAGGCCGCAGCCGAAGCGGCCAGGAGGGCGCCCGCACCGGCAAGGGACACGGCCATGGCGGTCGTGTCGCCTGCCGCCACGCCGGCAACGGTGCTCCACGCCGAGCGGCCACGGTTGGCCAGCGAATCACCAATCACCAAAAGGATGGTCGGGCCGGGGATGAGCAGGATGATGATGCTGGCGCCGATGAAGGCCAGCCAGGTTTGGAGGGTCATGGGGTGGCTCGCTGTGTTGTTGGGGGGGTGGGGAGACAGTTATCCATGAAAAAAATGGGGCGTCAAATGGGGGGGGGTGTTTTTTGTCTTTGGTTTTTGGGTTGGTGGTCCGCCCCCCTTTCGTTCCCTGCCGGGACCGACTTACTTTTCTTTGTCTTGCCAAAGAAAAGTAAGCAAAAGAAAGGCGCGCCCGAGATGGCGACTTCCCCTTGAATTTGTGTGACCGGGCGGAGAGGGAGGCAAACTCGCTGCGCTCAGACAGGCCTCCCTCTTTTTTCCGCCCGCTCACAAAAATTCAAGGCGCCATCAAGGGCCTAACGTCAAAAGAAAAAGGCCAACCCGTCGCGAGGTTGGCCTTGTCGTTTGGGCGTGCGTTTAGTTGGTGTGGCTTTTGTCCATTGACTTTCCTGCCCTAGATGGCGCCTTCAATTTTCGTAAGCGGGCGGAAAAAAGGCGGGGAACTGTCTGAGCGCAGCGAGTTTTCCCCGCCTCCGCCTGGTTACGGAAATTGAAGGAATCTTTCGCCATCTCGGGCGCGCATTTCTTTGCTTACTTTCTTTGGGCAAGACCAAAGAAAGTGAGTCAGCCCCGGCAGGGGATGAAACAAGGGATGCACCACCAAGGCAAAAAACAACCAAAAAACCCCTACCCATGCCTCCGCGCCGCCAACCCCACCCCACTCACCAACAAAACCGCAGCCGCCACTTCAAGCCCATGCGGCCATCGTGCCTCATAGATAAACCCATACAAAAGCGCAAACACCGTCTCGAACACAATCAACTGCCCCGACAGCGTCAACGGCAACTTGCGGCTGGCTGCATTCCACAGGCTGTTCCCGAGCACAGACGCCCCCAGCGCCACGCCCATATTCACCAGCCAGAACATACCCCACGCCGATGCGGGCTGCGCAGAAGCCGTCGCCATGCCGGGCAGCAAGAACGCCGGCACGGCCAGTGCCAGTGACAGCACCCCGGTCGCAACGCCAGTCAACAGCGACCACTCTCGACTCGTGAACTGCGGCCGCGCGCGCAGATACCGCGCATTGCACACCGCATATACCGTCCAGCACGCCAGCGCACCCGCTGCCATCAAGAGGCCGATGAAATAGGTTCTGCCGCCCGCACTCGAATGCATGTTGGGCGCATCCAGATAAATGCACACCACGCCCGCAACCGCCATCAGCAAGGGCAGGGCCAGTTGGCGCAGCGGCAGGCTGCCGCGTTCAGCGGCGCCGGCCAGTGTGACCGTCACGGGCAACAGCCCGACGATGAGCGACACCGGCGCCACGCCTGCGCGCTGCACACCACCGGCCACGCACAGGTAGTAAAGGATGTTGCCCGGCAGCGATAGCAACAGCAGCGCCACCCAATCCCGCCGCGTCGTCTTGCGCCACAGCGTGCGCCACACCGGCAGCGCCAGTACGAGCGAGAGCACGCCGTACAGCACATATCGCGCGGCCGACAGCGCCAGCGGCGAGAACTGCGGCAGCATTTTCGGCGCGACGAAGATGACGCCCCACAGCGCGCCGGCCGCGACGCCGTAGCCGATGCCCGTGAGGTGGTCGCGCCGCGCGTCGTGTTGACCGTGATGCAGCTGCGTTGCAGTGGAGGTGTCGCCAACAGCCATGGAGCGCCTGTCCGAAAAGATCAATCGAACCGGCACTCTGCGCGTGCGCGTGCCGCGCGTCTTGGCGAAGACGGCTGCGCTTTGGAAAAAACGGAAATGGCCGGGTTAGCGCCGCAACGCTGCGGGCGTGACGCCGTGTGCGGCCTTGAGGTGGCGCGTGAGTGCGCTTTGGTCGTAATAGCCGGTGCGCGCGGCGATCTCGGCGATGGGCAGGGCGGTGGTTTCCAGCAGCGTCAATGCATGCCGCAGCCGTACCTGGGCCAGATGCGCATGCAGCGTGGTGCCGTAGGCGGCGCGGAACAGCGTGGCGAGGTGGCGCGCGCTGACGCCCGCTTTTACGGCAAGCGCATCGACCGTGAGCGGCTCCGCGTAGCGGTGCTCGATGGCGTGCCATGCGCGCTCCGCACGCGCATCGGGGCGTGCGCGGATCTGCGTGGATTGATTGTCCGGATGCGCGGCCAGCGTTGCCAGCGCGAGTGACGACCACGCAGTGGCCAGCACCGTGTCGACGATGGGCGCGTCCTGCAGCCATGTCGTCAGTGCGCGCAGGCCGGGCGTGAGCGGAAAGAACACGCGATCGGCCAAGCCGCCCAGGCTGGGGGCGTCCGCGCTTTGCCCGGGGATGTCGAAGACGATGAAACGGTTGGCGCCGCTGGCTTCAAACGCATGCGTGGCGCCGGCCGGAATGAGCGCGGCGTGGTGCGTGTCGACGCGGCCGCCGCGGCCGTCCACGTCCATCTCGAGGATGCCGCGTGCGGGCATCACGACCTGCATGAAGTCGTGCGAGTGTGGGGGCGCGGCGAGGCCGTAAGTGCGGAAGTCCAGCATGGTGCCGCCGAGAATAGCACCGGCACCCGCCCAAAAAAATACCCGGCCACAGATCGTCTGCGTCGGGTCTCGGAACTTTCACGGAAAGAGGATCCGTGAGAAGAGGAACAGGCGCATCGTGCGCCGCCCGCATGACAGCGGCATGTCAGCGGCGCCTGCGTCCTCATTCCTCCTGGATCGTCACCTTGTTGGGATAGAACGCCAGATAGCCGGCCACTTCACGCGCGACGGGCTTGGGCTGTTCGTACGTCCAGACGGCGTTGTCGACGCGCACATCGCCGGCCACGATCGTGTAGTACGACGCATCGCCCTTGTACGGGCAATGGGTGTGATGCTGCGTGCGCTCCAGCAGGTTCATCTGCACATCGTCGCGCGGGATGTACTGCACCGGCGGGTACGATGCCTCGCGCAGCGTGCGCGCCAGGTGCGTGCTGGCAATGGTGAAACCATTGAGCGTTACGGTCACGCGGCGCGGGTTGGACTCGACGGTGATGGGGTGATTCGGATCGATATCGGGCATGCGGCACTCCTGCAGTGCGAGGGAAGACGCTGTCACTGTAGCAAGCGCCGCGCGCGCGTTCCCCTGACTGCCGGTTACTGCTTACCAGTGCGTTTCCGATTCCGGCGTGGACGAGACGCGGTGGATCGCCAGGTCGGCCCCCATGAATTCGGCTTCGCGATCCAGGCGCAGCCCCACGAGCTTGCGTAGCGTGCCGTACACCACCGCGCCGCCGATCAGCGCAATGGCAATGCCGCCTGCCGTGCCCGCCAGTTGCGCCCAGAACGACACGCCGCCCAGGCCGCCGAGCGCCTTCAAACCGAAGATGCCGGCCGCGATGCCGCCCCACGCGCCGCACAGGCCATGCAGCGGCCACACGCCGAGCACGTCGTCGATGCGCCAGACGTTCTGCACGCGCGTGAACATCCAGACAAACAGCACGCCCGCGATGCCGCCGACGGCAAGCGCCCCCAGCGGGTGCATCACGTCGGAGCCGGCGCACACGGCCACCAGGCCGGCCAGCGGCCCGTTGTACGAGAAGCCCGGGTCGTTCTTGCCCATCCACCACGCGGTGAGCGTGCCGCCCACCATGGCCATCAGCGAATTGATGGCGACCAGGCCGCTCATCTTGTCGAGCGTCTGCGCGCTCATCACGTTGAAGCCGAACCAGCCCACCGCCAGCACCCAGGCGCCGGCGGCCAGGAACGGGATGTTGGACGGCGGATGCGCGGCGATGCGGCCGTCGTCCTTGTAGCGGCCGTGGCGCGCGCCCAGCAGCAGCACCGCCGGCAGGGCGATCCAGCCGCCCACTGCGTGCACGACCACCGAGCCCGCGAAGTCGTGGAACTCCGCGCCCGTCACGCTCTGCAGCCAGTGCTGGATGCCGAAGCGCTCGTTCCAGGCGATGCCTTCAAAAAACGGGTAGACGAAACCGACCAGCACGAAGGTCGCCGCCAGTTGCGGCTCGAAGCGCGAACGCTCGGCAATGCCGCCCGAGATGATCGCCGGGATGGCCGCCGCAAACGTCAGCAGGAAGAAGAACTTCACCAGTTCGTAGCCGTTCTGCTGGGCGAGCACATCGGCGCCGGTAAAGAAGTTGACGCCGTACGCGACTGAATAGCCGATGAAGAAGTACGCGATGGTCGACACGGCAAAGTCGACCAGGATCTTGACCAGCGCATTGACCTGGTTCTTCTTGCGGACGGTGCCCAGCTCAAGGAACGCGAAGCCGGCATGCATGGCCAGCACCATGATCGCGCCCAGCAGGATGAAGAGCGCGTCGCCCCCGGTTTTGATGGAGTTCATTGCGGTTGTCGTGCGGGTTGAAGGTCAGCGCCATCCGGGTGCAGGGTTTGCCCACAAATGACGCAAAAAGCGCCGACAGATGCAAAAGTTGTTCCAGCGGTGTGCAAAAAGGTGATGTGGCGCACCATGGTCGTGCGCGGGAGGTCATTGCCCCGCAGCGCGACGGCCGTGGCCCGAAATCGGTGCGTTCGTGCTTTTAATTGGTGCATTTGGCGCTGCACGTGCGCTTTGATGGTGCGTTGCGCCGTTCTGACAGGCGCTACGGTTTGGCGCCGGACACGCTGAACGACGCGGCCACGGCGTCCCACAATGGTTCGTACCGCAAGCGCACGGCGCTGGCCTGCTCGGGCGATGTGGCCAGAGACTGCATGTGCAGCATCAGCAGCGCGCCCTCGGTCGGCACCATGAAGACGCGACCGACCAGCGTGTTGCCGGGGGCGCGCGGGATATTCGGCCCGGGCGATTCGCCGATGTAGCTGGCCCACACGCCGATGCGCCTGCCCAACGATTGCGTACCCCAGCCGAGCAGTCGGCAGGGGGCCGCCACGGCTTGCTTCACGGCATCGCGCATCCAGCGCGGTTCGCGGCTGTCGGGCACGGTTTCGGGGTCGCCTTCGGTGGGGCGCACGATGAGCTCAATGCGCGACAGCCCAGAGCCGCCCTGATTGGCCCATGCGCCGATCGCCACCCGTGCCGGGTCGGGCTTGCGCGGCGCCGTGGGCGGCACGCGTTCCCAAGAGAACGGCAGCCGCAGGGCGAGGCTCGCGCCGCGCGCATTCGGCCAGTCAGACAGGGTCACGGCCTGGGTAAAGCGGCTGCCCAGCTCATCGGCGGGGCGGTCGTCGTAGACCACCGCCAGCAGGGTCTGCAGCGTGGCGCGGTCCTGGCTGCCCTGCGCACGCGCAACCACGCGTTCGGCCAGCGAGTGGGCGGTTTCGGCCGTCTGGGTGGCAACGCCCACGCTGGGCTGGTGGAGGTCCAGCGCGCGCTCGATCAGCAGTTGGCGCTCGTCGTCGGATAGCGGAATGCCGGCGATCAGGCGGCGCGTGCGCGCCAGCGCTTGCGGGAAGGTGTTGTCGAACTGGGTACGGGCGCGGATCAGCTCTTCACGCTGGCCGGGAAAGCGCTGGATGGCGCGGTCGAGCGCCTGCGACTGCACGGTCAGGAACCCAAGCACGCTGATCAGCCCCGGAATGGCGCCGGGCGTGTAGTCCCACGCCAGGGCGTGACCGGACCACGCCAGCAAGGCGGTCAGACACCAGCGCATCGTTGCGCGGCTTGGCATTGGAAGTTCCTCCTATGGCCGGACCCGTTTCCGACCAGAACGCGACTGTAACGATTTGTTTCGATTGTGTGCAAGCTGGGTGTTGCACCGAGATCGGACCGTTCAGGCCGTCCAATTTGCGCAAATGGCTCGGGCAGTCTGCGCCCCTATTTAAGGGAATGGCGCGCATCTCACCGTGAACCCGCAAGGGTAGGCGGGCGAAAAAGTCAGAGCCCGTGCGGCCCGTTGACGAGTGCGTCAAGCCCGAAAATACTGTCTGTTCGACCCGCTGACCGGCACGCTTCGCCTTGTGCGTCGCACAACACATCCAACGCCGGCGCCCCACTTATAGAAGGTGGAGACATGACCGATCTTTCCGCCGCCCGCGCGGCCGATCCCACGCCTGCCAGCGAACCTGGGCTCGCGCGCAACAAGGTGCGCTTCGTGACGGCCGCTTCGTTGTTCGATGGGCATGACGCGTCGATCAATATCATGCGGCGCATCCTGCAGTCGATGGGCTGCGAGGTGATCCACCTCGGGCACAACCGCTCGGTGGACGAGGTGGTGAACGCGGCGTTGCAGGAAGACGTGCAGGGCATTGCCGTGTCCAGCTACCAGGGCGGCCACGTCGAATACTTCAAGTACATGATCGACGCGCTGCGCGCACGCGGCGGCGAGCACATCCAGGTGTTCGGCGGCGGGGGCGGGGTGATCGTGCCGGCGGAGATCCGCGAACTGCAGGACTACGGCGTCGCGCGCATCTACAGCCCAGAAGACGGCCAGCGCATGGGCCTGGCCGGCATGATTGCCGACATGGTGCAGCGCTGCGATATCGATCTCTCCATCCATGCGCCTGCTACCCTTGACCCGGTAGCCAATGGCGACCGCCGTGCGCTGGCGCAATTGGTCACCGCACTCGAGTCGGGCCGCATCGATTCGCCATTGCGTGAAGCCGTACATGCGGCTGCGGCAGCCACGCCGACGCCGGTGCTCGGCATCACGGGCACGGGCGGCGCGGGCAAGTCGTCGCTGACCGATGAGTTGATCCGCCGCTTCCGGCTCGACCAGCAGGACACGCTGCGCATCGCCGTCATCTCGATTGATCCGTCGCGGCGCAAATCGGGCGGCGCCCTGCTGGGCGACCGCATTCGCATGAACGCGATCAATCATCCGAACATCTTCGTGCGTTCGCTGGCCACGCGCGAGGCCAGCCGCGAAATTTCCGACGCGCTGCCTGACGTGATCGCAGCATGCCGCGCCGCCGGATTCGATTTCATCATCGTGGAGACCTCGGGCATCGGGCAGGGCGATGCGGCCATCGTGCCGCATGTCGATCTGTCGCTCTACGTGATGACGCCCGAGTTTGGCGCCGCCAGCCAGCTGGAGAAGATCGACATGCTGGACTTTGCCGATCTGGTGGCGATCAACAAGTTCGACCGCAAGGGCGCGCAGGATGCGTGGCGTGACGTCGCCAAGCAGGTGCAGCGCAACCGCGAGCAATGGCATGCCCGCCCCGAAGATATGCCGGTGTTCGGCACGCAGGCCTCGCACTTCAATGACGACGGCGTGACGGCGCTGTATCACGCGCTGGCCGATCGGCTGAGCGAGCGCGGCATGGCGCTGGCCGAGCGCACGCTGCCACGCACGGCCGGCAAATGCTCCACCAGCCACGACGCCATCGTGCCGCCGGCGCGCGTGCGCTACCTGGCGGAGCTGGCCGATACCGTGCGCGGCTACCATCGCCGCGTCGACGCGCAAAGCCGCCTCGCGCGCGAGCGCCAGCAGTTGCGTGCCAGCCACCGCATGCTGGAGCAGGCCGGCGCCACCGTGCAGACGCTGTCCGCGCTCGACAAGCAGGCGGCCGAGCGCGACGCGCAGCTCGGCGCCGCCGAGCGCAAGCTGCTCGCCATGTGGCCTGACCTGCGCCGCGCGTATTCCGGCGACGAATACGTCGTCAAGATTCGCGACAAGGAAATCCGCACGCAGCTCACGCACACCACGCTCTCCGGCACCACCATCCGCAAGGTCGTACTGCCGCCGTATGAAGACGACGGTGAAGTGCTGCGCTGGCTGATGCGCGAGAACGTGCCGGGCAGCTTTCCGTACACCGCCGGCGTGTTCGCCTTCAAGCGCGAGAACGAAGACCCGACGCGCATGTTCGCAGGCGAGGGGGATGCCTTCCGCACCAACCGCCGCTTCAAGCTCGTCTCCGAAGGCATGGAGGCCAAGCGGCTGTCCACCGCGTTCGACTCCGTCACGCTTTACGGTGAAGACCCGGCGCTGCGCCCCGACATCTACGGCAAGGTCGGCAACTCGGGCGTGTCGATCGCCACGCTCGACGACATGGAAGTGCTCTACGACGGTTTTGACCTGACCAGCCCCGCCACGTCGGTGTCCATGACGATCAACGGCCCGGCACCGACGATCCTGGCGATGTTCATGAACACCGCCATCGACCAGAACCTGGCCAGGTTCCGTTCGGACAACCGGCGAGAGCCGACGCAGGACGAGGAAGCGAAGATTCGCGCGTGGGTGCTGCAGAACGTGCGCGGCACGGTGCAGGCCGACATCCTCAAGGAAGACCAGGGGCAGAACACCTGCATCTTTTCAACCGAGTTTTCGCTCAAGGTGATGGGCGATATCCAGGAATATTTCGTGCACCACCAGGTGCGCAATTTCTACTCGGTGTCGATCTCGGGCTACCACATTGCCGAGGCGGGCGCCAACCCGATCTCGCAACTCGCCTTCACGCTGGCCAACGGTTTCACGTATGTGGAGGCGTACCTTGCGCGCGGCATGCACATCGACGATTTCGCGCCCAACCTGTCGTTCTTCTTCTCCAACGGCATGGACCCGGAGTACAGCGTGCTCGGCCGGGTCGCGCGTCGCATCTGGGCGGTGACGCTGCGCGACAAGTACGGCGCGAATGAGCGCAGCCAGAAGCTGAAGTACCACGTGCAGACCTCGGGCCGATCCCTGCACGCGCAGGAGATCACCTTCAACGATATCCGCACGACGCTGCAGGCGCTGATCGCCATCTACGACAACTGCAACAGCCTGCACACGAATGCCTACGACGAGGCCATTACCACCCCGACGGCCGAATCCGTGCGGCGTGCGCTGGCCATCCAGCTCATCATCAACCGCGAGTGGGGCCTGGCCAAGTGCGAGAACCCGAACCAGGGCAGCTTCGTCATCGACGAACTGACGGACCTCGTGGAAGAAGCCGTGCTGCGGGAGTTCGAGCGCATTGCCGAGCGCGGCGGTGTGTTGGGGGCGATGGAAACCGGCTACCAGCGCGGCAGGATCCAGGAAGAGTCGATGCTGTATGAGCAGCGCAAGCACGATGGCTCGTTGCCGATCATCGGTGTGAATACGTTTCGCAACCCCGACGCCGAGAGCGTGGTGCCGCCGCACATTGAACTGGCGCGCTCCAGCGAGGAAGAGAAGCAGAGCCAACTCGCGCGGCTGCAGGATTTTCATGCTCGGCATGCCGGGGAAGCCCCGGCCATGCTGCAGCGCCTGCAGCGCGCGGTGATTGACGATCAGAACGTGTTTGCGGTGCTGATGGACGCGGTGCGGGTTTGCTCGCTGGGGCAGATCACGCATGCGTTGTTTGAGGTGGGGGGGCAGTATCGGCGGAATATGTAGGGGTTTTTGGTTTTTGGTTTTTGGTTTTCGGTTTTTGGTTTTTTGTTTGTGGTGCATCCCTTGTTTCATCCCCTGCCGGGGCTGACTCACTTTCTTTGGTCTTGCCCAAAGAAAGTAAGCAAAGAAATGCGCGCCCGAGATGGCGAAAGATTCCTTGAATTTATGTCGCAGGGAGGGGAAGGGAAAAACTCGCTGCGCTCAGACAGTTTCCCTTCCTTTTTCCTCCCTGCAACAGAAATTCAAGGCGCCATCTAGGGCAGGAAGGTCAAAGGACAAACCCAAACCCTCGGGGCGCCAGCCCAAACGAAAAGGCCAACCGTACGATGGGTTGGCCTTTCTCTTTTGACGTTGAGCCCTTGATGGCGCCTTGAATTTTTGTGAGCGGGCGGATCAAGGAAGGAGGCTGTCTGAGCGCAGCGAGTTTGCCTCCTTCCCCGCACGGTCACACAAATTCAAGGGGGTGTCGCCATCTCGGGCGCGCCTTTCTTTTGCTTACTTTTCTTTGGCAAGACAAAGAAAAGTGAGTCGGTCCCGGCAGGGAACGAAAGGGGGGTGGACCACAAAAAAATCCCAGAAGAAAACAAAAGCCGAAAAAGCAAAACGCCCCTCAGAGAGATACCCCCTCCGAGAGGCGTTCCTTCATCCCAAATGCCCGTCAGGCAACAGGCGCCGTGCCCGCCCCATGCTCATGCCTGCCCGCCGGCTTGACGATCGCCAGCGTGGCAATCAACCCGCACAGGGCAGCGAACGACACCCACACGCCGGGCATGGCCTTGTTGCCCGTCTCGTGGATCAGCCATGTGGCAATCGCCGGGGTAAAGCCGCCGAAGATGGCCGTGGCGAGGCTATACGCCAGCGAGAAACCGGTGGTGCGCACTTCCGGCGGCATGATTTCAGTAAGCGTGACGACCATCGCGCCGTTGTAGCTGCCGTACAGGAACGACAGCCATAGCAGCACGGTCAGCATGCGGGCGAACGACGGTGCAGCAACCAGCCACTGCATGGCCGGGTAGGCCGTCACCAGCATCAGCACGGTAAAGAGGATCAGTAGCGGGCGGCGGCCGACGCGGTCAGATACGGCGCCCATTACCGGCAGCCAGAAGAAGTTCGAGGCGCCCACGCACAGCGTGACGATCAGGCTGTCCATGTCCGACAGGTGCAGCACGCTCTTGCCGAAGGTCGGCGTGTAGGCGGTGATCAGGTAGAACGACACCGTGGTCATCACGACCATCAGCGTGCCCGCGCCCACCAGGCGCCAGTTCTGGCCCATCGAGCGGAACACGGCGCGCAGGTCCGGACGGTGCTTGCGCTTCTGGAATTCTTCCGTCTCTTGCAGCGAGCGGCGGATGATGAACAGGAACGGCACGATCAGGCAGCCGATCAGGAACGGCACGCGCCAGCCCCATGCGCTCATCTCAGACGGCGGCAGCAGGTACGACATCAGCACGCCCAGCAGCGCGGCAAACATGACCGCCACCTGCTGGCTGGCCGATTGCCAGCTCACGAAAAAGCCCTTCTTGCCTGGGGTGGCGATTTCGGCCAGGTAGACCGACACACCGCCCAACTCCACGCCAGCCGAGAAGCCCTGCAGCAACCGGCCGATCAGCACCAGCAGCGGCGCCGCCAGCCCGATGGTGGCGTATCCCGGCACCAGCGCGATCAGCAGGGTGCCGCAGGCCATGAGCGCCAGCGTGACGATCAGCCCCGTGCGACGGCCGTGACGGTCGATGTACGCGCCCAGGAAGATTGCGCCCAGCGGCCGCATCAGGAAGCCGGCACCGAAGGTCACGAGCGACAGCATCAGCGAGAGGAACTCGTTGCCGGCGGGGAAGAAGGTGTCGGCAATGGCCTTGGCGTAATAGCCATAGACCATGAAGTCGTACATCTCCAGGAAGTTGCCGCTAACCACCCGGAAGACGGTGCGGGCCTTGGATTCGTTGGGGTTGGAGGTATGCATGATGGTTCTCACTGAACAGCTTGGGTACAACGTGCGGGCGAGCCGGACAGCGCGCTGCGGGCCGCCTCATAAAAGGTGGTGATGTGATACGGCGTGCTCGATGGCATGTCGGCGCGCAGGCGCTGGCCGGCGGGGTCGACCACTTCGTTCCAGCCTTGCGCATGCAGGAAGCGCGCAGACCACGCCGGCAGAAGGCGCGCGAGCATGGCGCCCTGCGTTTCGGTGCAGAGCGCGAGCGCGCGGCCGTATTCCGTCTGCGCCCAGATGCGCTGGCTGGCGTCGCGCATCGTGCCGTCCAGATTGAGCGCCAGGCACACGCCCTGCGTCTCGGCATCCACGCCATCGGCGCAGGCGGCATCCACCGCGCGGGCGAGGGTTTCGGCCAGGCGGCGGCCGGCTTCGGACCGCGTGAAGACAGCGGCGTGTCCTCGCACGAGATAAAACCATTCGAACTGGTGACCGGGTTCGATGCGGTTGTCGGTGCTGGCCTCGTCAACCGGCAACTCGGTGATGCTGCCCGTACGCGTATCGATGAAGCGCGCAAGGATGCCCTCGGCCAGCGTGCGCACGCCTGCCTCGGCCCAGGCGGGCGGTTCGTCCAGCGCGGCGGCGGCCAGGTACGCCTCGGTCAGATGCATCACCGGGTTCTGCGCGACACCGGCCAGCGTGGTGCTGAACGTGCCGTCCATGGATGCGACCGGCAGCGGTTGGGCTCCGGCCCGCGCAAAGCGGCGCGTGATCACATCGTGCGCGTCGTGCATCAGCGCGGCGGCACGCGGGTCGTCACTCACGGCCAGCCAATGTGCGGCGGCAAACAGCACAAAGGCGTGCGTATACAGATCCTTCGTGGTGTCGTGCGGGGCCAGCGCGCTGTCGATCGCAAACAGCCAGCCGTCTTGGATCGTGTCGCGAAAGCGGGTGTCCAGCGCATGGCACAGCGCGGCGGCGCGTTCGGCGCAGAGATCGCGATGTCGCTCGGAGAGTTGCGTGGCACGCGCGAAGGTATACAACTGCCGCGCACACGCCATCGCCCGGTAGCGTGCGGTGGATGCCGGCACCAGCGCGCCGTTGTCGACGACGAGCGCCTCATAGCAGAGGCCGGCCTGAGCATTCCAGCCGGGGCCCAGCCACATGGGCAGCAGGACGTCGTCGTAGTAGCGGTCGAAGGATTCCAGCGCCGCCGCAATCGCGGCGGACGGTTCGGTCGTGGCCGTATCGGGCGGCGGGGGCGTGGAGGGTTGTGAAAGCATGTGCGCCGTGATGATCGTGGCGGGCGCCGACCCATTCTCGTCGGGCCGGTTGCTCGTATCTGTTCTGTCCACCATAGGCGACGTACATCCGTTCTACATGTGAACAGACCCGGGATTGTGCTCCAACTGGCGGCCCGACGCCACGCACAAGTGGGCCAATCCCGGTCGCGGCGCAGGGTTGTGGGTCCAATGAAAGGTTTTTGCCGGATGCTGCCTGGACGTGGGTTGTGCGAAGATGAATCACCCCTGGCTCATCCCCTGGTCCTGCCCCGATCCATGCACCGTCGCGACCTGCTCAAGCAGTTGGCCGCCGGGCTGCTTGCCCTGGCTCCTGGTTTGTCCCGCAGCGCCACGCCCGGCACCGCCGCTGGCGCCCCCGAACCGTTTGACGAAGCCCGCCTGCTGGCGCGCGCTCGGACCTTGGCGGCACGGCCGTATCGGCCGCGCAGCACGCAGTTGCCTGCGCCGCTGGCTGCACTGAACTGGGACGGCTATCAATCGATTGGCTATCGCCCCGATCACGCCCTGTGGGCAGGGCAGCACTTGCCGTTCGAGGCCAGGTTCTTCCACCTCGGGCTGTTCTTCAAGTCGGCCGTGCAGATGCACGAGGTGGTGGACGGCCAGGCTCGCCTGATCGCCTACGACCCTGCCATGTTCGATTACGGCCGGAGCGGACTGGCCCGCCAGGCGCTGCCGGCCGATCTTGGTTTCGCCGGTTTCCGGCTGACGACCAAGGCGGACCCGACGCGCGATGTGGCGGCCTTCCTGGGTGCCAGCTACTTTCGCGCCGTCGGCGGGCAGTGGCAATACGGCATGTCGGCGCGCGGCCTGGCGATTGATACGGGGTTGCCTCGCGCAGAAGAGTTTCCGGACTTCACTGAATTCTGGCTGGTGCGCCCGGCCGCCGATGCCGATACGGCGCGCGTCTATGCGCTGCTCGATTCTCCGAGCGTGGCCGGCATCTACCGCTTCGACATCCGCCCCGGCGACGCGCTCGTGATGGACGTGGCCGCCACGCTCTACGTGCGCAAGCCGATCGAGCGTCTGGGCATCGCCCCGCTGACCAGCATGTTCCTCTACGGCGAGAACGACCGCACCGACCGCGCCGGCGATCGCCACAGCGCTGCACGTCGCTGGCGCGCATCGGACTGGCGCCCGGAAATCCATGATTCCGATGGCCTGGCCATCTGGCGTGGCTCGGGCGAGTGGATCTGGCGGCCGCTGGCCAATCCGCCCGTGCTGCGCAGCCAGCGCTTTGCCGACGACAGCCCGCGCGGCTTCGGCCTGCTGCAGCGTGACCGCAATTCCGATCACTACCAGGATGACGGCGTGTTCTACGAGAAGCGCCCGAGCGTGTGGGTCGAGCCCACGCACGACTGGGGTGAAGGCGCGGTGGAACTGGTGGAGCTGTCGGCCAACGATGAAACATTCGACAACATCGTCGCGTTCTGGCGGCCGGCTGTTGCGCCGCATGCCGGGCAGGAGCTGGCGTTCGGCTATCGGCTGACGTGGGGCGCGCAACCCGCGGCGGCCTCCCCGCTGGCGCGGGTGGTGGCGACGCGCACGGGCATTGGCGGCGTGGTGGGACAGCCGCGCAAATACTTCTCGTGGCGCTTCGTGGTGGACTTTGCCGGCGGCGAGCTGTCTCGGCTGGGGCGCAGCACGGCGGGGTCGACTGTGGAGCCTGTCATACGCGCCTCGCGCGGGCGGGTGGAGATTGCGTCGGCGCGGCCGCTGGCGAGCATCGATGGCGTCCGGGCGATGTTTGATGTGGTGCCGGATGCGAGCAATGCGCCGATTGAGTTGTTGCTGACGTTGCAGTCGGGGGAGCGGTTGCTTTCTGAGACTTGGGCGTATCAGTGGACGCCGCCGGTGGATCGGGGCGTGTGAGACTGGTTTCTTGGGGCGTCGGCTTTTATGGCTGGTGCCGGTCCATCCCTTGTTTCACCCCCTGCCGGGGGGGCGACTCACTTTCTTTGTCTTGCCAAAGAAAGTAAGCAAAGAAAGGCGCGCCCGAGATGGCGACCCACTCCTTGAATTTATGTCGCACGGAGGGAAGGGAGGTAAACTCGCTGCGCTCAGACAGGCCTCCCTTCTTTTTCCTCCCTGCAACAGAAATTCAAGGCGCCATCAAGGGCATCAACGGCCAAACCGTCGCTGCGTTTGGTCAGTTGGTTAGTCGCGGGGCGGTATCTTGCCGAACTTCTTTGCCATTTCTGCCCAGCCTTCGGGGCCCAGCTTTTCCATCGTCGCGATATTGCGTTCGTAGATGTCCGCTGCGTCGGGCACGGCTGCGGCGGCGCGGGCGATGCTGTCTTCGCGCAGCAGATGCAGGATGGGGAGGGGCGCGCGGTTGGTGGCGTTGGCGATGTCGTCAGGCTCTGCGTCGGCGAAGACGAATTCGGGGTGGAAGCTGGCCAGTTGCAGTTCGCCTTCGTAGCCGGCCTTGGCGAGCACGGATTCAGCCCGCTCCGTGAGCGAATGGAAATCGAGGAAGTCGGCAAGGGCGGGGACGATCAGCAACGTGGTGTCGATCTGTGCGGCGGGGGTGGCGTGCAGCAGGTCCGCTTCGGCACGCAGGTGGTCGAGCACGTCGCCGTCCATCGTGGCGCGGCTGACGACGTATCGAACCTGCCGCTTGACGTGGACGGCCTTGGCGAAGGGGCAGAGGTTCAGACCAATGACGGCGTCTTCCAACCAGCGCTGTACCGTCGAGACATGAAGGGCGGCGGCGTTTGCGTCCAAGTTGACGGCATCGGCGGGGGGATCCAGCAGGACGAAATCGGGGGCGTGGTCAGACACGGCGTGCGGGCAGGGAAGAGACAGCGGGCAGTGTAGTCGATGGGTCGGGAGCGTTTCTTGCGACGGTGTAGACGTTGTGATTTGCAACGTCCGGCGCGCGCCGTTGATGTGCGCCGAGATCACTTCGGGTGCCTCGTGCGCCGCTAATGTGGTCCGTCCATTCCGTGTTTTTGTAAAAGAAGGAGCTCAACCATGATTGAACTGCGCCTGAAAACCGCCCTTGCCGTTGCCGCTACGTTTGCTGCGTCGGCTGCTTTCGCACAGATGACGCCGGCCCCGCAGACTTCACCGCAGACCACCGGCACCGTGCAGACCGCCCCGCAAGACGGGCCGGCCACTTCGTCGTCTGACCCGCTGGTTCAGAAGCGCATTGACGACAAGGCTGCAAGCGACGAGTACAAGGCTCGCAAGGCCGACGCCAAGGCTGCCTACAAGGAAGAAAAGAAGGCTGCCAAGGCCAACCGCAAGGCCGAGAAGAAGGAGGCTCGCGCCAAGCGCAAGGAAGCGATGAGCGAACAAGGCGGCCCCGCCCAGACGCCGAACAGCGAAGGCAAGTAAGCCCTTGTCTCGCTCATGAAAAAAGGCGACCTTCGGGCCGCCTTTTTTTTTGGGCTCATTGTGCGCCTTCAGTGAGCACGCGCGGTCGGCAGGCGGACCTGCGCGACGGCCATTTCCCACTGGGCGATGCGATGCGCCGCCTCGTCGCGGCTGATGACCGGGTGGAACGTGCGCGAGGCACGCCATTGCTGGGCGACTTCCGCTTCATCACGATAGAAGCCGGTTGCGATGCCCGCCAGGTAAGCCGCGCCGAGCGCCGTCGTCTCGATGATCTCCGGGCGCACCACCGGAATACCCAGCAAATCTGCCTGGAACTGCAGCAGCAGGTTGTTGGCCGAGGCACCGCCATCGACGCGCAGTTCCGAGATGGTGGAAACGGCATCGCGCGTCATGGCCTGCAGCAGTGCCGTGCTTTGGAAGGCGATGGATTCGAGTGCCGCACGAGCGATGTGGCCGATGGTGGTGCCGCGTGACAGGCCGACGATGGCGCCTTGTGCGGTAGGGTCCCAGTACGGCGCACCCAGGCCTGTGAACGACGGCACGAACACCACACCTCCGGAATCGGGCACCGAGGCGGCCAGCCCTTCGACGTCGGCGGACCGCTGGATCGCGCGCAGGCCGTCGCGCAGCCACTGCACGACCGCGCCGCCCACAAACACACTGCCTTCGAGCGCATAGCTGCGCTTCGTGCCGCTCTGGCATGCCGCCGTGCTGATGAGGCCGTTGTGCGACTGGACCGCTTTGTCGCCCGTGTTGAGCAACATGAAACAGCCGGTGCCGTAGGTGTTCTTGGCCATGCCCGGCTTGAAGCAGGCCTGGCCGAAGAGCGCCGATTGCTGGTCGCCGGCAATGCCGCCGATGGTGAGCGAAGCGCCGAGCCAGTCCGCATCGGTCTGCCCAAACTGGTACGCAGACGGATGCACCTCGGGCAACAGGCTCGGGTGAATGTCCAGCGCGCGCATCAGGTCCGCATCCCATTCGCCCGTGTGGATGTTCCACAGCATCGTGCGGGAAGCGTTCGACACGTCGGTCACATGGAGGCGGCCGCGCGTGAGCTGCCACACGAGCCAGCTGTCGATGGTGCCGAAGGCGAGTTCGCCACGCGCCGCGCGCTCGCGGGCGCCGTCCACGTGGTCGAGAATCCAGCGCAGCTTGGTGGCCGAAAAATACGGATCGATGATCAGGCCGGTGCGCTTGCGCACCTCGTCTTCCAGGCCCTCGGCGCGCAGGCGTTCGCAGATGGCTTCGGTGCGGCGGTCCTGCCAGACGATGGCGTTGAAGATCGGTTTGCCAGTGGCGCGCTCCCACACCATGGTGGTTTCGCGTTGGTTGGTGATGCCAAGCGCGGCCATGTCGGCAGCGGTCAGCTTGGCTTGTTCGAGTGCGGCGCGGCAGGTGGCGAGCTGGCTGTTCCAGATGTCGAACGGGTCATGCTCGACCCAGCCGGGCTGCGGGAAATGCTGCGGAAACTCCTGCTGGGCACTGGCGACGATCTGGCCGGCGCGGTTGAAGACGATGGCGCGTGAGCTGGACGTGCCCTGGTCGAGCGCGAGGAGGTATTCCATAAGGCAGATTCAGGTGACCGCCGGGCCGGAGTGAACCTGTCCGGCGGTGGGTAAAACGGAAGCAGGCATGGTAGCCCGCCGGCCGATGTTTGGTCGACCGGCGGGCATGCGAATTAACGTACCTTGCCGGCCTTCCAGGCTGCGAGCAGCTTGTCGTAGGCCACCGTCTCACCCTTCGGACGCTCGTTGTCGAGCTTCTTCCAGGGGGCGTGTTCGGTCGACAGCCACTTCGACGGATCGCTTTCCGGGTTCAGCTTCGGCGCGCAGTTCTTCATGCCGGCGCGCTGCAGGCGGCCCATCACCTGGTCCATTTCCTTGGCCAGGTTGTCCATCGCGCCTTGCGGCGTCTTCTCGCCCGTGACGGCCGTGGCGACGTTCTTCCACCAGAGCTGCGCCAGCTTCGGATAGTCGGGCACGTTGTTGCCGGTCGGCGTCCAGGCCACGCGGGCCGGGCTGCGGTAGAACTCGATCAGGCCGCCGTACTTGGCCGCGTTCTTGGTGAAGTAGTCGCTGTGGATATCGGAGTCACGAATGAACGTGAGACCGGTGATCGACTTCTTGAGCGACACCGTCTTCGACGTGACGAACTGGGCGTACAGCCACGCAGCCGAGCGGCGCTCGAACGGGGTGGATTTGAAGAACGTCCACGAGCCGACGTCCTGGTAGCCGTTCTGCATGCCGTCTTTCCAGTACGGGCCGTGCGGCGACGGGGCCATGCGCCACTTCGGCGAACCGTCGGCGTTCACGACCGGGCCCGGTTTGGTCATCGGCGCGGTGAAGGCGCTGTACCAGAACACCTGCTGGGCGATGTGGCCTTGTGCGGGCACCGGGCCGGCTTCGTTGAAGGTCATGCCGGTCGCTTCAGGCGGGGCGTACTTCTTCATCCAGTCGATGTACTTCGCGAGGGCGTACACCGCGGCCGGGCTGTTGGTGGCGCCGCCGCGCGAGACCGATGCGCCCACCGGAGTGCATTTGTCCTTGTCATCCACGCGGATGCCCCATTCGTCCACCGGCAGGCCGTTCGGGATGCCCTTGTCGGCGGAGCCGGCCATCGACAGCCATGCATCGGTAAAGCGCCAGCCGAGCGACGGATCCTTCTTGCCGTAGTCCATGTGGCCGTAGACGCGCTTGCCGTCCAGCTCCTTCACGTCGTTGGTGAAGAAGTTGGCGATGTCTTCATAGGCCGTCCAGTTGACGGGCACGCCCAGGTCGTAGCCGTACTTGGCCTTGAACTTGTCCTGCAGGTCCTTGCGGGCGAACCAGTCGGCGCGGAACCAGTACAGGTTGGCGAACTGCTGGTCGGGCAGCTGATACAGCTTGCCGTCGGACGCGGTGGTGAAACTCGTGCCGATGAAATCCTTCAGGTCCAGGCCCGGGTTGGTGAACTCCTTGCCTTCACCCGCCATGTAATCGGACAGCGGCATGATCACGCCGTAGCGGTAGTGCGTGCCGATCAGGTCGGAGTCGGAAATCCAGCCGTCATAGATGCTCTTGCCCGATTGCATCGAGGTCTGCAGTTTTTCGACGACATCGCCTTCCTGCATGATGTCGTGCTTGACCTTGATGCCGGTGATTTCTTCGAAGGCCTTGGCCAGCGTCTTCGATTCATACGCGTGCGTGTCGAGCGTTTCCGACACGACGTGGATTTCGGTTACGCCCTTGGCCTTGAGCTTGGCTGCGGCGTCCATGAACCACTTCATTTCCGCCATCTGCTTGTCTTGCGACAGCGTGCTGGGCTGGAATTCGCTGCTGATCCACTTTTTGGCTTCGGCTTCGCCGGCATGGGCTGCGCCGACTGCCAGGGCGCTTGCCAGTGCGATGGCACTGATCTGAAGCGTCATGCGCCAGGATGTTTTCATCGGTATCTCCTCGTGCTTTTTGTTCTCCCCGCAGCGAAAACATCCGACATTCCGACGCGGGGAGCGTGGTGGAATGCGTGTGCCCACAAGGGCGTAGAAGCGCGGCATTCTGCCGAGACTTCCGGTCTTGCGTAATCGAGGTTGCCTTCTAACTTAGCCGCGCCACATCACGATGATCAGCACCACCATCGAGGCGATGAAGCCGCCCCAGGCGCTGGTCTCTTCCGACGTGAGCCCAACCCACGCCAGGTTGATATAGGCCGCGGTCAGCAAGCCCATGAAGAGGCGGTCGCCGCGCGTGGTGGCAATGGGCAGGAAGCCCTTGCGCTCCACCGTCGGGCGGGCCACTTCCCACACCGTCATGCTGGCCAGCATCAAGGCGATGCAGCCAAAGAAGATCGCCACTTCGGGCGTCCAGGCCATCCAGCTGAACATGGCTGTGTCTCCCGTTCTTGTTTTAGACGCGGCCCATCGCGAAACCCTTCGCGATGTAGTTCCGCACAAACCAGATCACCAGCGCACCCGGAATGATCGTCAGCACACCGGCTGCAGCCAGCACGCCCCAATCCATGCCCGAGGCCGACACCGTGCGCGTCATCACCGCGGTGATGGGTTTGGCATCGACCGAGGTGAGCGTGCGCGCGAGCAGCAGTTCCACCCAGCTGAACATGAAGCAGAAGAACGCAGTCACACCCACGCCTGCCTTGATGAGGGGCAGGAAGATCTTTAGGAAGAACTTGGGGAAGCTGTAGCCGTCGATGTAGGCCGTCTCGTCAATCTCACGCGGGATGCCCGACATGAAGCCTTCGAGAATCCACACCGCCAGTGGCACGTTGAACAGCATGTGCGCCAGCGCCACGCCCAGGTGCGTGTCCATCAGGCCGACCGTCGAATACAGCTGGAAGAAGGGCAGCAGGAACACCGCGGGCGGCGTCATGCGGTTCGTCAGTAGCCAGAAGAACATGTGCTTGTCGCCCAGGAAGCGGTAGCGCGAGAAGGCGTAGGCCGCCGGCAGCGCTACCACGGTCGAGAGCACCGTGTTCATCGTCACGTAGATGATGGAGTTGATGTAACCCCAGTACCACGACGGGTCGGTGAAGATGATCTTGTAGTTGTCGAACGTGACGAGCTTCGGCCAGATCGAGAAGCCGGCCAGCGTCTCCTCGTTGGTCTTGAGCGACATGCTCAGCATCCAGTACAGCGGCAGCACGGCAAATGCCACATACACCGCCAGCGTGATCGCGCGGGCGATCTTGCGCTGGTGTTCGTTGTTGTTGTTCTTAGGCATGGTCGTCTCCCACGGCCGTGCTCGCGCTGCCCATGCGTTGCATCCAGTTGTAGAGGACGAAGCAGAACAGCAGGATGATGAGGAAGTACACGATCGAGAATGCTGCCGCCGGGCCCAGGTCGAACTGGCCGACCGCCTTCTGCGTCAGGTACTGCGACAGGAACGTCGTCGCGTTGCCCGGGCCGCCGCCGGTCAGCACGAACGGCTCGGTGTAGATCATGAAGCTGTCCATGAAGCGCAGCAGCACGCCGATCATCAGCACGCCGCGCATCTTCGGCAGCTGGATGTAGCGGAACACGGCCAGGCGGCTGGCGCCGTCAATCTCGGCGGCCTGGTAGAACGCATCCGGGATCGAGCGCAGGCCGGCATACGCCAGCAGCGCCACCAGCGGCGTCCAGTGCCACACATCCATGATGAGCACGGTGATCCACGCATCGAACGAATGCGACGTGTAGTTGTAATCGATGCCCATCTGGTTGAGCCAGTAGCCGGCCAGGCCGATATCGGAGCGCCCGAAGATCTGCCAGATCGTGCCGACCACGTTCCAGGGAATCAGCAGCGGCATGGCCAGCACCACCAGTGCGGCCGAAGCCTTCCAGCCCTTGGACGGCATCGACAGCGCCAGGCCGATGCCCAGCGGAATTTCCACGGCCAGCACGCACAGCGAGAAGATCAGCTGGCGCGTGAGCGCGTCCTGCAGATCGCCGTCGCGCAGGATCTGGCGGAACCAGTCCACGCCCACGAACACGTGCTGCTCGGGGCTGATGATGTCCTGCACCGAGTAGTTCACCACCGTCATCAGCGGCAGGATGGCGGAGAACGCCACGCACAGGAACACCGGCAGGATCAGGAACCACGCCTTGTTGTTGAGCGGCTTGTTCATCGGCCGATCCTCTCGTCATTGCTGTAGTACAGCGTCTGCGGCGCATCCAGGCGCAGCCACACGCGCGATTCGGTCACGGACACTTCGTTGGGCAGCTTGGCCTTGATCGGCAGTCCGCCGCCTTCACCGAGGCTGGCGATCAGCAACTGGTGCGTACCCAGTTGCTGCACCTGATGGACGCTGGCGGCGACGGTGCCGACTTCGCCGGGTGCGGCCAGTTGCACGAATTCCGGGCGAATGCCGAGCTTGAGCGAACCGTTTGCGTTCTTGAGCGTGGCGAGCGTGTCCCGCCCCACCGACAGGCGCTGACCGCCCAGCGCAATCACATCGCCATCCACCGTCACCGGGTAGAGGTTCATGCCCGGGCTACCGATGAAGTAGCCGACGAAGGTGTGGTCCGGCCGCTCGAACAGCGCTTCCGGCCCACCTTGCTGCACGACCTTGCCTTCGGTCATGACGACCACCTCGTCGGCAAAGGTCAGCGCTTCCACCTGGTCGTGCGTCACGTAGATCAGCGTGAGCTTGAGCTGCTGGTGAATCTTCTTGAGCTGGCGACGCAGTTGCCACTTCAGGTGCGGATCGATGACGGTGAGCGGCTCGTCGAACAGGATGGCCGCCACGTCCTTGCGCACCAGGCCGCGGCCCAGCGAGATCTTCTGCTTGGCGTCGGCCGCCAGGCCTGAGGCGCGGCGCTTGAGCGCGTGCTGCAGCTCGAGGATCTCGGCCACTTCCTCCACGCGCTTCTTCACTTCGGCTTCCGGCGTCTTGCGGTTGCGCAGCGGGAAGGCGAGGTTGTCGAACACGGTCATCGTGTCGTAGATGACCGGGAACTGGAACACCTGCGCGATGTTGCGCTCGCGCGGGCTGGCGTGCGTGACGTCACGGTCGTCAAACAGCACCTGCCCTTCGGACGGCGTCAGCAGCCCCGAGATGATGTTCAGCAGCGTGGACTTGCCGCAGCCCGACGGACCGAGCAGGGCATACGCACCGCCGTCGCGCCAGGT
This sequence comes from Ralstonia sp. OTU4908, assembly GCF_038440115.1. Classification (NCBI taxonomy): domain Bacteria; kingdom Pseudomonadati; phylum Pseudomonadota; class Betaproteobacteria; order Burkholderiales; family Burkholderiaceae; genus Ralstonia; species Ralstonia sp. OTU4908. The sequence goes on from NZ_JASATD010000032.1 coordinate 42,620, forward strand.
CATGTTCATGGGCTGCAGCGCGTAGTCGCTCAGGTTTTGCGGATCGGGGCGGTAGCTGTGCCCCAGGTTGCGGAATTCAATGCGTGCCATGTGCGCCTCCCTGCTTGGGCGCGTTCACCAGCTTGCCCGCATCGTCGAACAGGAACAGTTCGGCCGGATCGACAAATACGTCCAGCGCCGCGCCCAGTTCGAATTCATGCACGCCCGGCAACTGCGCGACCAGGCCAATGCTGCTTGTCTGGCCAGCGGCGTGCGCGCGCACGTGCAGATACGTTTCGGAGCCAGACAGCTCGGCCAGCTCCACCGTGCCCGGCAGCGCGACGGCACCACCGTTGCGCGGCGCCAGGCGGATGTGGCTCGGACGCAGGCCGATGCGGCAGCGCGTGCCGGCCGCCATCGGCAGCGGGCGCGTCCATGCAACGTCAATGCCTTGTGGCAGGCGGATCTGGTTGCCTTCCACTACGGTGGCGTCCAGCACGTTCATCGGCGGGTCGTTGAAGATGGCCGCGGCGTCAACCGACACCGGCACTTCGTACATGTCGAGCGTCGGGCCGTCCTGCAGCACGCGGCCTTCATGCATGACGACGGTGTGGCCGCCGAGCAGCAGCGCTTCCTGCGGCTCCGTGGTGGCGTACACGACCGTCGTCCCGCCGTCGGCAAAGAGCGATGCCAGCTCGGCGCGCAGTTCTTCGCGCAGCTTGTAGTCGAGGTTGACGAGCGGCTCGTCCAGCAGTACCAGCGGCGCCCGCTTGACGAGTGCCCGGGCCAGCGCGCAGCGTTGCTGCTGTCCACCGGACAGCTCGGCTGGCAGGCGCTGCAGCAGATGGTCGATGTGCAGCTTGGAGGCGACGGCCCGCACGCGCGTGTCGATCTCGCCCTTGTTGGTGCCCTGCAGGCGCAGCGGAGAGGCGATGTTGTCGTACACCGTCATCGCCGGGTAGTTGATGAATTGCTGGTACACCATCGCCAGATTGCGATCGCGCACTCCCACGCCCGTCACGTCCTTGCCGTCGACCAGTACGCGGCCGGTGGTCGGCCGATCCAGCCCGGCCATGATGCGCATCAATGTGGTCTTGCCGGCTTGCGTCGGCCCGAGCAGCACATTGATCGCGCCGGGCGCCAGCCGCAGGCTGGTCGGGTACAGATGCGTCTGCGCCCCGACCATGGCCGTAACCTGGTCCAGTTCCAGAATCAATTGATGTCTCCCGTCTTACTGCTTTGATTTCTTTGATGTCTTGAATCGGGCGCCTAGCCCCCGGTGGTTCAGGGCGCCCGTTCCGCAACTGGAGCGGTCCCGCCTTCCGGCAGATGTCGCGCCAGCCAGCCTTCCAGGCGGCTGCAATCGGCATCGCTGGCGTGCAGGCCCAGCTTGGTCCGCCGCCACAGGATGTCCTGCGCCGTACGGGCCCATTCGTGTTCGATCAGGTAACGGATTTCGGCTTCATACAGGCCAGGCGTCACTTCGGCGCCCAGCTCTTCGAGCCGCGTGGCGCCTGCGAGCAGCGTGTTGATGCGGGTGCCGTACTGGTGGGCGTAGCGCAGTGCCAGTTGGGTGGGCATCCACGGCAAACGTTTTTGCAGGCGCGTCACAAAATCGTCGAAGGTGTATTCGGCAACCAGCTGCCCCGGCGCTTCCAGATCACCGCCCGGCAGCGATGCGGTAGCCGTCCACGATGGCTTGCCGGCCAGCGGCAGATGCGGGGCCAATTGATCCAGGGCTTCTTCGGCCAACTTGCGGTAGGTCGTGATCTTGCCGCCCCACACGTTGATGAGCGGCGCGCTGGCGCTATCGGCGCCGGTCTCGCATTCGACCAGGTAATCCCGCGTGATAGCCGAAGCATTGGCCGCGCTGTCGTCCAGCAGTGGCCGTACACCCGAATAGCTCCACACCACGTCGGCTGGCGTGAGCTGCTGGGTGAAATAGCGGCTGGCCATTTCGCACAGGTATTGGATTTCGCCGGCATCGATGGCCACTTGATCCACCGAGCCCTTGTATTCCAGGTCCGTTGTGCCGATCAGCGTGAAATCGTTTTGGTACGGGATCGCAAACACGATCCGCCCGTCCGGGTTCTGGAAGATGTAGGCGAACGGGTGATCGAACATCCGCCGCACCACGATGTGGCTGCCCTTGATCAGTCGCAGGCCGCGCGTGCTCGGAAGCGCGTGCGCGGAGCGCGCGAATTCCGCGGCCCACGGCCCGGCCGCATTGACGATCGCCTTTGCGCGCACCGAGCGGATACCGTCCGGGCCGGCCAGCGAGGCGTGCCAGCCACCAGCGCGGCGCTCGGCGTTCAGGCAGCGCGTGCGGGTGAGAATCTGCGCGCCGCGATCCGCCGCATCGCGGGCGTTGAGGACCACCAGGCGGGCATCGTCCACCCAGCCGTCGGAATAGACGAAGCCACGCGTATAGCCTGCCTTGAGCGGCTGACCCGCCGGATGCCGCGCCAGCTTGATCGATTCCGAGCCCGGCAGAAAACGCCGACGCGCCAGATGGTCATACAGGAAGAGGCCTGCACGGATCATCCATGCTGGGCGCTGCGCGGCATCGTGCGGCATCACGAATCGCAGCGGCCACATGATGTGCGGCGCCATGCGCAGCAGCACCTCGCGCTCCTGCAGTGCCTTGCGCACCAGGCTGAATTCGTAATATTCGAGGTACCGCAGCCCGCCGTGGATCAGCTTGGTCGAGGCCGAAGAGGTGTGCTGGGCCAGGTCGTCCTTTTCACACAAGACCACCGACAGGCCACGGCCCACGGCATCACGCGCGATACCCACGCCGTTGATGCCGCCTCCGACCACCAGCAGATCACAGTCCAGATGCGACGCGTCAGTGAGTTGCATGGGTTTGAATCTGTTGATTTTCGCGCCTTTCCTTGCGAATAGTGACGCATTGGCGGATAGTTTAGTGAAGGGCGAAAATAAAGCAACATAGGGAATCGCCTAATCCGCTCATATGTGTTCGTTTGCGTTCATTTAGTGACTTGATGCTTCCGCGACACCGCCAGATCCTCGAATACGTCCGTCAACACGGCGATGCCTCCGTCGATGCGCTCGCCCGCGTGCTGGGCGTCACGACGCAAACCATCCGTCGCGATATCCGGCAGCTCGAAGACGAGCGCCTGCTCGCGCGCTACCACGGCGGCGTCGGCCTGCCGTCGTCGGTCGAAAACATCGATTACGACCAGCGCCAGGTTCTGCACATCGACGCCAAGCGCCGCATCGCCGAAGTCGTCGCGCGCCATGTCGAGCCTGGCCGCTCGCTCATCATCAATATCGGTACCACGACCGAAGAGGTTTCCAAGGCGCTCGTCGGCCCGAATGGCCCGCGTGGCTTGCGCGTCATCACCAATAACCTGAACGTCGCGTCGATTCTTTCCGGCAGCCCGGACGCCGAAGTCATCGTTGCCGGCGGTCTCGTGCGCAACCGCGACCGCGGCATCGTCGGCGAAGCCACGATCGACTTCATGAAGCAGTTCCGCGTCGACATCGGCATCATCGGCGTCTCCAGCATCGACGAAGACGGCACGCTGCTCGACTACGACTACCGTGAAGTCCGCGTCGCCCAGTCCATCATCGAGCAGTCGCGCGAAGTCTGGCTCGTGGCCGATCACTCCAAGTTTGGCCGCCGCGCAGTCGTCCGTCTGGGCCATGTCTCGCAGATCGACAAGTTCTTCACCGACATCCCCGTGCCGGAGCCAATGGCCGAAGTCCTCCGCGCCGCCGAGGTCGACGTGATCGTCGCCAGCGAAACGCGCTGACGTTCGATCAGGCTTTCCTGCAGTCTTTGCTCGCTCGACTACAGTGAAATGGCAAGGCGCGCACCTTGCGTGCCCCCTTGTCATCCAGACTCGTCATACGGAGCGCATCGTGAGCAAGCACTCACATGCGGCAATCCTTTCGATCTTCGCGCGCATCGTCACCGAACACATCGCCGTGCTGCGTCAGGCGCTTGCCAAGCTGGCGGCGCCGGATCCCAGTCACGGAGATCTTCACCAGTTCCGTGTCACCCTGCGCCAACTACGTTCAGCCTGGGTGACCTTTGCGCCGGTTCTGCCAACCAGCTTTGTCGACCAGTGGAAACCTCGTCTGCGGGCGCTCGCCGCTTCGACCGGCCCTGTCCGGGAGTGGGATGTGCTGCTCTCAGATTGGTTGCCCGCTGTCCGGGAGGTCCTCGCCGATAGTGACGAGGCCGCTCGCGTATGGCTAGAGGAGGCTGTTATCAAGTCCCAACAGGCGCGCGACAGCGCTTGGGAAGCGTTGCGCGCCGAGTTGGCATCGCCGAATGTGCGCGGAGCACTGCTTGAACTGGAAGAGGGGGTCGCTGGCTTCCATACAGAAGGCGAGCCGGAGCGGCATCGCCGCTTTGCCCGGGCCCGGGCCCGGGCGCTCCAGAAGAAGCTGATCCGTCGCGGGCGCCGCCCCAAGCGCTCGTCGGCGCCCCGGCTACATCGAGCCCGCATCGCCGCAAAGCAGTGGCGCTATTTATATGAGGCGTTCTACCCGGCGCTCGGCGCCCACGCGAGCAAGCGCTACCGGAAGCACTTGCGCAATGTCCAGGACCCCTTGGGCGAGGTGCACGATGCGAGTGTCTCTCTCGACAGCGTCGCGGCCTTATTGGAGGTGCCGCCCCCACTTTCTATAGTGAATGCCTTTCACAAGCGCGCCTGCCGCGCGCGGAGGCAGGCTGCCAAGGATCGCCGCTGGGTCCGATCGCATACCGTGCAGCAGCCCCCGAAAGTGCAGAGAAAGCCCTACGAAGAGAAAGGGCTTGCGCTGCTCCATAAACCCGCCTATAGTTCGCCCCTCGCTGCAAAACACAGCGCCGAAACGCAGGTGTCGGTGGTGGTGTTGAGTGGTGGAGAAGCAGGTGTAGAGCGGGTTTGCGGTCGATTGGGTGGTTGACGGTTGGCTGGGGATTCGGTGGTGGTTGGCGGCGCGTTGGTGGATAAAAAA
>NZ_JASATD010000033.1:0-46183 GCF_038440115.1 Ralstonia sp. OTU4908
GCCGGCAGTTGCCCGCGCCGCGTTGCCTGCTCGATGATGCTCGTCAGATGCGTCATGCCTTCCTCGAACGATTCCTGCTGACGCTTGAGGATGGGGCTGGTGTCTTCGACGAACTCGCACTTGTTGAACATGATCTCGAAGACCTTGCGCCAGTGCGCGTCCTCCACGAGTTGCCGCAGCAGGAAGTTGCCCACCGTGCGCAGTTCGCCCAGTGGATCATCGGCCTCCATCCCGAGCGGGGTGCACATGGTCTCCATGGGCAGCTTCACGCGCTCGCACATGGCTGCAAACACATCGGTCTTGTTGCGGAAGTGCCAATAGATGGCGCCGCGTGTCACGCCCGCGGCCTGCGCGATATCCGATAGCGATGTGCGTGCCACGCCCCGCGCATAGAACACGTCTTCCGCCGCATCCAGGATGCGGTTACGTGTTTCCAGTGCTTCTTCCTTCGTTCGTCTGACCATGATCTTCCAGGGGAACGCTGTGCCACCTCGGGCGGCGTTCTTTCGATTGGCTTTTGTGCAATGCACAATTCCAGGCAACGCACTATTGCGCTTCGCACAACGCGACAGCAGGCCGGTTGGCTGACAATCCTTGTCGCAGCGCGGTATCCGCTGCATGTTCGCTTGATCGCCGTCATTGCTACGACCGCAGGAAAGGTGTCTACGGAGCCCCTGTTCCTCAATGGCGTCACTTACATACATACGCGAACGTATCTATAATAGCGCGCAGTCCGTCGCTTGCCCATGGCCGTATGCGCCACTCCATGCGGGTAAGCTGCCCGGGGCCGACTTCGTGTCTGTCGGTCAGCGGGTCGGAGATCGGCTGCCGATCGCTCCCGCGTCCTAGCTTTCTGGTCCGAGTTGTTGCGACTTCGTCGCAAAGGCCATATCGCATGCCGCCGGATGCAGCTAGCATCGGACGTTTTCGTTTTTTGTGTTTTTTTGGTTTCGCTGACGGTTTGCTGGCGTCGCACTCGTTTGCGCGGCGACGCGGCACCCGGCATTCCGCTTATCGCCACATGGGGTCATCTATGACGAACACCCGCCGTTATCACCAACTCGCTGCCGCCGCATTCATGGTGGTGGCACTTGCAGCCTGCGGTAACAAGCAGGCACAAGGGCCGGGCGGCGCCGGCATGCCTCCGACCGAAGTCGGCGTTGTGACCGTGCAGCCGCATTCCGTTGGCCTGACCAGCGAGTTGCCGGGGCGCCTGGAGGCTACGCGTGTGGCACAGGTGCGGGCTCGGGTCGCGGGCATTGTGCTCAAGCGCACCTACGCGGAAGGCAGTGACGTAAAGGCCGGCCAGCAGTTGTTCCAGATCGATCCGGCGCAGTACCGGGCATCGCTGGATAGCGCCAAGGCACAGCTGGCGCGATCGGAAGCCACACAAACGCAGGCGCAACTGAAGGCCGAGCGCTACAAGCCGCTGGTTGCCACCAACGCCATCAGCAAGCAGGACTACGACGACGCCACCGCCGCCGCCAAGCAAGCCACCGCTGACGTGGCCGCCGCCCGCGCTGCCGTGGAGACCGCCAAGTTGAACGTCGGCTATGCCAGTGTGACTTCGCCCATCTCCGGTCGTGCCGGTCTGGCGCAGGTCACCGAAGGCGCGCTGGTGGGCCAGGGCGAGGCGACGCTGCTGACCACCGTTCAGCAGATCGATCCGATCTACCTGACGTTCACGCAGTCGAGCACCGAAGTGATGCGTCTGCAGCAGGCGCTCAAGGACGGCAAGCTGGCCAAGGCCGGTGGTGACGCGGCCAAGGTCACGCTCGTGACAGAAGACGGCCGCGCCTACGCGCAAACGGGCAAGCTCTATTTCTCGGACCTGACGGTGGACCCTGCTACGGGCACGATCACGCTGCGCGCGATTGTTCCGAACGCCGACCGCACGCTGCTGCCGGGCATGTACGTGCGTGCCCGCCTGGAGCAGGCCGTGGACGAACAGGCCATCACGGTGCCGCAACAAGCGGTGACGCGCAGCCCGGACGGCGCATCGGTCATGGTCGTCGACGAGAAGGGCATGGCAGCGGTGCGCCAGGTCCAGGCCGACCGCTCGACCGGTACGGAATGGATCGTCTCCAGCGGCCTGAAGGCGGGCGACAAGGTGATCGTCGACGGCCTGCAGAAGGTCCGTCCGGGCGCGCCGGTCAAGGCCGTGCCGTGGCAACCGATGTCGGCAGGCCAGGGCAAGGGCTCGCAAGGTCAGGGCGGCCAGGGTAGCGGCGCAGCACCCGTACCGGCAGCCAGCGCGCCTGCTGCAAGCACTCCCGCTGCCAGCGCACCGGCAGCCAAGCAGTAAACAAGGAGCCATCGCATGGCAAAGTTTTTCATCGATCGCCCGGTCTTTGCCTGGGTGCTCGCGCTGTTCATCATCCTTGCTGGGGCGATTTCGATCACCCAGCTGCCGATCTCGCAGTACCCGACCATTGCACCGCCGTCCATCATCATCACGGCAACGTATCCGGGCGCAAACGCGAAGACGCTGGACGAATCCGTCACGAGCATCATCGAGCAGGAAATGAACGGTGCGGACGGCCTGCTCTATATGGAGTCGGTCAGCCAGGGCGGTAACGGCCAGGCGCAGATCACCGTGACGTTCAAGGCCGGTACCGATCCGGCGCTGGCGCAGGTGGACGTGCAGAACCGCTTGAAGCGCGTGGAAGCGCGTCTGCCTTCGCAGGTGACGCAGCAGGGTGTGCAGGTCGACAAGGCCCGCTCGAACTTCCTGCTGTTCGCGACGCTCGCATCCACCGACGGCAAGATGGATCCGGTGGCGCTGGGCGACTACATCTCGCGCAACGTGCTGAATGAAATCAAGCGCGTGCCGGGTGTCGGTCAGGCGATTCTGTTCGGCACGGAACGCGCCATGCGCGTCTGGATCGATCCGGCCAAGCTGGTCGGCTACAAGCTGACCCCCACGGACGTCTACAACGCCATCCGTGCGCAGAACGCGCTGGTCTCGGCCGGTACGATCGGCGATCTGCCGTCCGTCTCCGACCAGCCGCTCGCGGCGACGGTCGTGGTGGAAGGTCAGCTCACGACCACCGAGCAGTTCGGCAACATCGTGCTGGTCGCCAAGCCGGACGGTTCGCTGGTGCGCGTGAAGGACGTGGCGCGCCTGGAACTCGGCGGCCAGACCTACTCGACGTCTGCGCGGATCAACGGCCAGCCGATCTCGGCGATTGGTGTGCAGCTTTCGCCGACGGGTAACGCGCTGGGCACTGCCAAGGCCGTGAAGGCCAAGCTGGAAGAACTCTCGAAGTACTTCCCGGCGGGCGTGGAATACAAGGTGCCGTACGACACCTCCAAGTTCGTCCAGATCTCGATCGAGGAAGTGGTCAAGACGCTGTTCGAGGCCATGGCGCTGGTGTTCCTGGTGATGCTGCTGTTCCTGCAGAACATCCGCTACACGCTGGTGCCGTCGATCGTGGTGCCGATCTCGCTCTTGGGCGCGTTCGCCACCATGAACGCGATGGGCTTCTCGATCAACGTGCTGACGATGTTCGGCCTCGTGCTGGCGATCGGTATTCTCGTTGACGATGCCATCGTGGTGGTGGAAAACGTCGAGCGGATCATGGCCGAAGAAGGCCTGCCCCCGCGCGAAGCGACCCGCAAGGCCATGGGCCAGATCACAGGCGCCATCATCGGTATTACGCTGGTGCTGATGGCCGTGTTCATCCCGATGGCGTTCTTCTCGGGCTCGGTCGGCGCGATCTATCGCCAGTTCTCGCTGTCGATGGTGTCATCGATCTTCTTCTCGGCACTCATGGCGCTGACGCTCACGCCCGCACTGTGCTCGACGCTGCTCAAGCCGATCGAGAAAGGCTCGCACCATGAGAAGAAGGGCTTCTTCGGCTGGTTCAACCGCATGTTCAGCACCACCACGAACCGCTATCAAAGCTTCGTGGAACGCATGCTCAAGAAGACCTTCCGCTACATGGTGATCTACGTTGCGCTGATCGTGGCGGTGGTGTTCCTGTTCCTGCGCCTGCCGTCTTCGTTCCTGCCGACCGAAGACCAGGGCTACATCGTGACCAACATCCAGCTGCCGCCGGGTGCATCGGCCAACCGCACGCTGGAAGTGATCAAGCAGGTCGAGAACTACTACAAGCAGGAAAAGGCGGTCGAGAACATCGTGGCTGTCCAGGGTTTCAGCTTCTCGGGCAACGGGCCGAACGCCGGTATTGTGTTCACCCCGTTCAAGGACTGGAGCGAGCGCAAGGGCAAGGATCAAACCGCCGATGCCGTGGTCGGCCGGGCCTTCGGTGCGCTGTTCGGTGGCATTCGCGATGCGATCGTCTTTCCGCTGAATCCGCCGCCGATTCCGGAACTGGGTAACGCAACGGGCTTTACGTTCCGTCTGCAGGACCGCGCGGGCCTCGGCCACGACGCGCTGATGGCAGCCCGCAATCAGCTGTTGGGGATGGCGGCGCAAAGCAAGGTCATCACCGGCATGCGCCCTGAAGGTCTGGAAGATTCGCCGCAGTACCAGGTGGATATCGACCGCGAGAAGGCCAATGCGCTGGGTGTCTCGTTCACCGACATCAACGCCGTGCTGTCGACGGCGCTGGGTTCGGCATACGCCAACGACTTCCCGAACTACGGTCGTCAGCAGCGTGTGATCGTGCAAGCGGACAAGATCAACCGCATGCAGCCCGAAGACATCATGAACCTGTACGTGCGCAACGGTCAGGGCAACATGGTCCCGATGTCGACGTTCGCCAAGGGGCATTGGATCGTCGGCCCGGTGCAGCTCGTGCGCTACAACGGCTATCCGGCTGTCCGCCTTTCGGGTGCGGCCGCGCCGGGTGCCAGCTCGGGTGACGCCATGGCCGAGATGGAACGCCTGGCCGCCAAGCTGCCGGCCGGTATCGGCTACGAGTGGACGGGCCAGTCGCTGCAGGAAAAGGCCTCGGGCTCGCAGGCGCCGGCGCTGTATGCGCTGTCGCTGCTGGCGGTGTTCCTGGTGCTGGCGGCGCTGTACGAAAGCTGGTCGATCCCGGCGGCGGTGATTCTGGTGGTGCCGCTGGGTGTGCTCGGCGCACTGCTGGGCGTGACACTGCGCGCGATGCCGGATGACGTGTACTTCAAGGTCGGCCTGATTGCGGTGGTGGGCTTGTCCGCCAAGAACGCGATTCTGATCATCGAGTTTGCGAAGGACTTGCAGGCGCAAGGCAAGAGCCTGATCGACGCGACGCTGGAAGCCGTACACCTGCGGTTCCGCCCGATCATCATGACGTCGTTCGCCTTCATCCTGGGTGTGCTGCCGCTGGCGATTGCCACCGGCGCCAGCTCCGCCAGCCAACGCGCCATCGGTACCGGCGTGATGGGCGGGATGATCACCGCGACGGTGCTGGCCGTGGTGCTGGTGCCTGTGTTCTTCGTGGTGGTCCGCCGCATCTTCAAGGGCAGCGAGCGTCAACGCCGCCTGGATGCCGCGCACCGTCCGCTGGACGAGGAAATCTGAACATGCAGAAAACGATGACCTTTCGAACCCCCGCGCTGCTGCCGGCGCTCCTGCTGGCTGCCGGCGTGTTGTCCGGCTGCTCGATGGCGCCCACCTATGAGCGCCCGGATGCTCCGATAACGAGCGCGTACCCGCAGGCACCGGCCGGCTATGCCGTGCCGGCAGACTCCGCCAAGCCCGGCGAGAACGCACCCCGTGCGACCGAACTGGGCTGGCGCGAGTTCTTCCCCGATGCACGCCTGCAAAAGCTGATCGGCCTGGCGCTTGAGAACAACCGTGACCTGCGCGTGGCCATGCTCAACGTCGAGGCCGCGCGTGCGCAGTACCGCCTGCAGATCGCCGACCTGCTGCCGCCGGTCAACGCGTCTGCCACGTACACGCGCAGCCATACGCCGCCGTCGATTTCGACCACCGGCGGCGACATCTACAACAAGCAGTACCAGCTTGGCGTGGGTATCAGCAACTACCAGGTGAACCTGTTCAGCGTGGGCGACGTCACGTCGTCTGCGCGTGCAAGTTATCTGGCGACGGACGAAGGCCGGCGTGCGGCGCAGATCAGCCTGATCTCGCAGGTGGCCAAGGCTTACCTGAACGAGCGCGCCTATGCCGAGCAGCTGGACCTGGCCCAGCAGACCCTGAAGGGCCGCGAGGACTACTACAAGCTGGCCAAGCAGCGTTTTGACGTTGGCGCTTCGTCGGCGCTGGATCTGCGTCAGACCGAGACGCTGGTGGAATCGGTGCGTGTGTCGGTGGCACAGCTGACTCGCCAGTACGCCCAGGCGACCAACGCCCTGGTGCTGCTGGTGGGCGCGCCGCTGCCGGCCGATCTGCCCGCGCCGACCACGGTGTCGTCGGAGAAGATCGTGGCCGACATTCCGCCGGGTCTGCCGTCGGAGCTGCTGGAGCAACGTCCGGACATCCGCCAGGCCGAGCAGAAGCTGATTGCCGCCAACGCCAACATTGGCGTGGCGCGGGCAGCGTTCTTCCCGAGCATCGGGCTGACGTCCAACGTGGGCACGGCCAGCGGCGCGCTGCATGACCTGTTCAAGAGCGGGACCCAGTTCTGGTCGTTCGTGCCGAACCTGACGCTGCCGATCTTCAACTGGGGCACCAACATCTTCAACCTGGACTTGACCAAGACCAACCAGAAGATTGCGGTTGCCAACTACGAGAAGACGATCCAGACCGCGTTCCGCGAAGTGTCCGACGCCCTCGTGGCGCGCGGCACCCTGGAGGAGCAAGTGGCCGCGCAGAAGCGATTCCGCGATGCCACGGCGGATCGCCTGACGCTGTCTGATCAGCGCTATCGCAATGGCGTGTCGAGCTTCCTCGATGTGCTCGACGCGCAACGCGATCTGTTCAGCGCCGACCAGACGCTGGTGCAGACGCGCTTGGCCCGCCTGACCAACGCCATCGATCTGTACACGGCGCTGGGCGGCGGGTTGCAAGAGCGCAGCACCACCGTGGCCGCACAGCAGGCTCAGCCGACGGCCGCGCCGGGCGTTGCGCCTGCCACGCCGGATATGACGCCGCAGCAATCGAAGTAAGTCCGCGTCTGTTCGCTCCAAAGCCCGCCTTCTTCAGGCGGGCTTTTTTTCGCCTGTGCCCTTAGTGCTGGCGATGTGCTCGAGAAAGTAAAGCAAGGCCACTTCTTCGCGTCGCAGACCCTTGCGCGCGCGGGTCGGGGGCAGCGCTTCCAGTTCGCCCGCCAGGAACGCGTCCACCACAGCCGGGTGCACATAGCATTTGCGGCAGACGGCCGGCGTGTTCCCGAGGCGCTGGGCCACGGCAGCAACAGCCTCCACCACCTGCCGGCGCGCCTCGGTAACGTTCGTCGACGTGCGCCCGCGCAGCAGATCCAGCGCCAGCACGCTGCCGGCCCAGGTGCGGTAGTCCTTCGCCGTGAAATCCGCGCCGCCAATCTCTTGTAAGTATGCGTTCACATCCGTGGAATCGACTACTCAGCGGTCGCCAGCTTCGTCGATGTACTGGAACAATTCCTGTCCCGGCAGATCAACGCACCGCCGGATAATGCGCGCCAGGCGCGGATCCGATACCGACACGTCGTGCTCCACGCCGCTCTTGCCGCGAAACTGAAAGCGCACCGTGTTGCCGTGTACCTCCACATGCCGATTGCGCAGCGTCGTGAGCCCATAGGAGCGGTTGTCGCGCGCATACGCCGCGTTGCCTACGCGCACCAGCGTCACGTCCAGGAGGTAGACCACCGTCGCCAGCATCTTTTCGCGCGACAGGCCCGGCGCCTCCAAATGGGCGGTGATCGCCTCGCGCACCCGCGGCAGCACTGCCCCAAAGGCCAGCAGCCGCCCGTATTTATCGGCATCGCGAAAGGCGCGCCATTCTGCGTGATAGCGATATTGCTTGCGCCCACGCGCGTCACGCCCCGTCGCCTGCAGATGACCGCCCACATGTGGGCAGATCCAGACGTCGGTATAGGCCGGCGGGATCGCCAGCTTGTTGATGCGCGCAATGACCGCCGGGTCGCGGATGCGCTGACCGCGCGTGTCGAAATAGACGAATTGGCCGCGCAGCCGGCGCCGGGTGTAGCCCGGGCGTGTGTCGTCGACATAGCGCAGCTGTTCGGGCAGCGCTTCGGCGAGGAGGGTGGCCGTTGCAGCAACCGGCGCGGGCGCAGAGTTGGGAACGCGTTCCACGGTAGAGGGCCTGGCGAGATGCTCGCGTTAAGCAAGCGGCGTTCCTCTCCCGCGTCTGCCCCTGGCGGGCGGTTGCTCGCGGCGTAGTATCAAGGCCACGCATCGGCGTAAAAAGGGCCGAAGAAATGGCCTTTCCGCCACAATCGGAAGTGCCTTGCATCGGTAAACAGATTCAACTACACTGAACGCCCTCTGGGCGGTATATAATCCGCTGTTTCGCCGTCCACCCGAATACTGAGCAAGGGACCCGATGACCACCATCCGTCTGAAAGAAAACGAGCCGGTCGAAGTTGCACTGCGCCGCTTCCGCCGTGAAATCGAGCGCACTGGCCTGATCAAGGAACTGCGCGCCCGCACCGCTTACGAAAAGCCGACGACCGAGCGCAAGCGCAAGAAGGCTGCCGCTGTGTCGCGTACGCGTAAACGCCTGCGTTCGCAAATGCTGCCGAAGAAGCTCTACTAAGATCGCGCGATTGTTTCGGTAGCACCAATCGGGTGCTGCCGCTGGCGGTGTGAAGTCAATCGACCTCCGTTCCGCCGAGCTTGGTTCGTAACGCCTCGTGCGTACCGGAAGCCTTTCCGGATTCAACCAACGCTACACTCCCCGATACAGAAGCTAGCAAGATGCGGTTGATGGCCCGTGCGCCATTGTCCGCCCCTTCGGTTCGCCCTGCGCGCCCTTCTCTGTTGCAAACGACATCCGCCAGCGGTAAATGACCGGCTGGCTGTTGGCGTTTGTTGCGCCGATCCTGTGCGGGAGTACAGTAGCGACCATCCTCTGCACGCGTTTCCCCAGAACGATGCTGCCTACCGATCCCAACGAGTACTGGTTCCCCGCCAAGCGCTACGGCTGGGGATGGGGCTTGCCTTCGCGTTGGCAGGGCTGGGTGGTGCTCGCCATCTATGCCGTATTGCTGGTGGTTGGCATCATCGGACTGCACCCGGGCACTACACAGTCAAGCTTTGTGGTGTACGTGGCGGGCGTCACGGCGCTGCTGGTGCTCGTTTGTTGGTGGAAGGGCGAGCCGCCGCGCTGGCGGTGGGGGCGGGATTGATCGGCATGCTTGCCAATCAACCGCGTAGATGCGATCCGACTCGTTTCTCCAGTAAGGCGACGAGTTCGGGCTGCAGGAACACGTAGTCGTCAGGAATATCCAGGCACACCACGCGCTTGCCGCGTAGCCGCGCACCAAACCGTTGCGACAGGCGCCGCTGGTGGCTGCGCTCCATGACGAAAATCACCTCAGCCCAGTCGAGCTGGTCGGCATCGAGTTGTACGTCTGCGTCGGGCGCCAAGCCCGCCGAATCTGTTTCGACGTTTGGCCATTGGGCGAAGACCGCTTCCGCCGTCGGGCTGCGCAGCCGATTGCGGCTGCAAATGAAGAGCGCACGCATCGCGCTAAGCTGCTGCCTTCAGCGCCGCAGCTATCGACGCCCGATAGCCCTCCGGCAAATTCGTCGGCAACGCATCCGGCGCAAACAGCCCGAGGCGCTTGTGTTCATGACTGACGGTCGGCTCGAACGGGCCGAGCAGCGCGCACGCATACGTGGCAACGAACACATGCTTGCTCGGTACGACTTCGAACAGGTACGAGTCGACCAGCGCGCCCACCTCAACGTGCAAGTTCAGCTCTTCGGCTATCTCGCGTACGAGGCATTCGGTGGAGGACTCGCCGAGTTCGATTCGGCCGCCGGGCAGTTCCCACTCTTCCCGTTCATTGAGCAGCAGGACGACCTCGCCCGCGGGCGCGCGCAGGACGCCTTTGATGGAGACGGGGTAGGCGGACATAGCGCTCACTTGCCGATGCAAAACCGGCTAAAAATCACCCCCAGCAAATCATCGCTGGAGAACGCCCCCGTAATGCTGTTCAACGCCTCCTGCGCAAGCCGCAGTTCCTCGGCAAACAGATCCAGCGATTGCGCTTGCTGTGCCGCGTGCTCCGCCGCCGTGGCGAGATGTTCGCGGGCCGTGCGCAGCGCCGCGAGATGGCGCTCACGGGCGAGGTAAAGCCCCTCGCCGCCGCCCTGCCAGCCGGCAATCTCGAGCAACGCCGCGCGCAGCAGTTCGACGCCCAGGCCATCGCGCGCCGAGAGCCACACCTCGGGCGGTTCGGCATCCACGCGGCCCGGTATAGCTACGCCCGAGAGGTCGATCTTGTTGATGACGCGCAGGGTCGGTACGCCGGCGGGCACGTGCTCGGCGATGCGCGCGTCGATCGCAGCGTCTTCGGGGGAAAGGCCGTTGGCCCGATAGTCCGCCGCATCCAGCAGATGCAGCACGACATCGGCGCGGGCGATGGCGGCCCAGGTGCGCTCGATACCGATGCGCTCGACTTCGTCTTCCGTATCGCGTAAGCCCGCCGTGTCGACGATGTTCAGCGGGATGCCTTCAATCTGAATCGTCTGCTGCACCTTGTCGCGCGTGGTGCCGGCAATCGGCGTGACGATGGCAAGTTCCGCGCCGGCCAGCGCATTGAGCAACGACGACTTGCCGACATTCGGCTGCCCCGCCAGCACCACGTGCAGGCCTTCGCGCAGCAGCGCCCCCTGACGAGCCTGCGCGAGCACGCCATCGACGGCCGTGCGAATGCCGGCGAGCTGGCCCCGCGCGTCGGACGCCTCCAGGAAGTCGATCTCCTCCTCGGGAAAATCCAGCGTCGCTTCTACCAGCATGCGCAGATGGATCACGCGCTCAACCAACGCATGCACTGCCTGAGAAAACGCGCCCTCGAGCGAGCGCGCGGCTGAACGTGCGGCAGCTTCGGTGCTCGCCTCGATCAGGTCGGCGACGGCCTCGGCCTGCGCCAGATCCATCTTGTCGTTGAGGAAGGCGCGGCGCGTGAATTCGCCGGGCTCGGCCACGCGCAGGCCGATCTCGCGGCCGGCGGTCAGGCAGCGTTGCAGCAGCAGTTGCATCACCACCGGGCCGCCGTGGCCCTGCAGCTCCAGCACGTCTTCGCCCGTGTAGGAATGCGGCGCCGGAAACCACAGGGCGATGCCCCGATCGATGGCATTACCCTCGGCGTCGAGGAACGGCAGGTAGGTTGCCTGGCGTGGCGTCAGCACACGTCCGCACAAGGCTTGCATGACGGCGCGCACGTCGGGCCCCGATACGCGCACCACGCCGATGCCGCCCCGCCCCGGCGCGGTGGCAATCGCAGCGATGGGGATGGTGAGGATGGGCGCGCGCGGCGCAGGGGAAGCGTTCGGCAAGGCCGTGGGTTGGTCAGCAGCGGTCATGGGCGGTATTGTGCGGCAGCCCAGCCGTTGCGCGCCAGCTTCCAACCAAGGAGTTTCGGACGATCGATCACACGGGTGTCGTCGTCAGCGATTTCGAAGCCAGGAGGCGCTTCTATGAACAGGCGCTGGGCGCCGTTGGCCTGGCGAAGGTGCTGGAGTTTCTGGCGGCCGTGACGGACCACGCCGATGTGGCAGGTTTACGCCCGCCCGGCACGGCGGCGTGGTGAAGTTCGGCGGCGATGGCGGGGCAGGGGCCGAACAAGCCGCTGCTGCACGCGGCCTTCTGCGTCGACACGCGTGCCGAGGTCGAGGCGTTCTACGCTGCGGCGATAGCCGCAGGCGGCACCGACAATGGCGCACCGGGCGTGCGCGCGCACCATCACCCGAACCACTACGGCGCTTTCGTGCGCGACCCGCATGGCCACAACATCGAGGCCGTTTGCCACGCACCGCTTGAAGCGGTTGACGCGTTTCGGGCGGGCGCAAAAAAGGGCACCCGGAAGGTGCCCTCTTTGCTGAAGCGGATTCGCCTTACTTGGCGGGTGCCGCCTTGTTGTTGGTGCCCAGCATGCGGTTGATCGACCATTGCTGCGCGATCGACAGGCAGTTGTTCACCACCCAGTACAGCACCAGGCCGGCCGGGAAGAAGAAGAACATCACCGAGAACGCGATCGGCATGAACATCATCACCTTGGCCTGCACCGGGTCCGGCGGGGTCGGGTTCAGCTTGGTCTGCACGAACATCGACACGGCCATCAGCACCGGCAGGATGTAGAACGGGTCGGGCGTGGACAGGTCGTGCACCCAGCCGATCCAGGGCGCACCGCGCATTTCGACCGACGACAGCAGCGCCCAGTACAACGCCATGAACACCGGAATCTGGATCACGATCGGCAGGCAGCCGCCGAGCGGATTGACCTTCTCGGTGCGGTACAGCGTCATCATTTCCTGGTTCATCTTCTGCGGATCGCCCTTGTGGCGCTCGCGGATGGCCGTCATGCGCGGCTGCAGGTCCTTCATCTTGGCCATCGAGCGGTAGCTCGTGGCCGACAGCGGGAAGAACACCAGCTTGATCAGCACGGTGAGTGCAACGATCGACCAGCCCCAGTTGCCCAGCAGTGCGTGAATCTTTTCCAGCAGCCAGAACAGCGGCTTGGCGACGATGGTCAGCCAGCCATAGTCCTTCACCAGGTCCAGGCCCGGCGTGATGGACTCAAGCATGCGCGCTTGCTGCGGGCCGGCGAACAGACGTGCCGTGGCCGACACACTGGCGCCCGGCGCCACGGTGCCCAGCGGCTCCTGGATGCCGATGCGGTAGAAGTTGGTATCGACGCGGTTGACGTAGTACTCGCGCTTGACGTTGTCTGCCGGAATCCAAGCCGATGCAAAGTAGTGCTGCACCATCGCCACCCAGCCGCTGTCGGTCGGGGCTGGCACCTGTGCCTTGCCCTTGTCGATGTCGGCAAAGGTGATCTTGTGGAACTTGTCGCCGTCGGTGTATACGGCCGGGCCGGTGAACGTGCTGTAGAAGCGCGATTGCTCCACAGCGCCGCCATCGCGGGCCAGTTCCATATATAGCGTCGGGTTGATCGGCGCAGTGCCGTCGTTGGTCACGTCGAAGCGCGTGTCGATCACGTAGCTGCCGCGCTTGAAGACGTACGTCTTGGCCAGCTTGGCGCCGCCCTTGTCGGCCGTCAGCGTGATCGAGACATCGTTGCCCGTGCCCAGGTCACGCGGGCCGGCAGATGCCGTGAACACCGTCGTGTGGTTCGGGAAGTCGCCGCCGATCAGGCCCGAGCGCGCCAGATAGGTACGCTCGACGCTGCGGTCGAACAGCACCATCGGGTTGCCGTCGTGGTCCTTCTGGTCAAGCAGTTCCAGCTTGGTCACGATGGCGCCGTCGGTATCGATGGTGGCGCGCAGCAGGTCGGTCGAGATGACGATCTTTTCCGAAGCCGGTGCCTGCGAAGCGGCGCCCGTGGCCGGGGCGGCTTGCGACCCGGCGGCTGCTGTCGCCGAGGCGCTCTTCGGCACGTCGCCTGCGGGCGTGCTGCCCGGCGCAGCGGCCGTCGTGGTGGCCGTTTGCGGTGTCGGGAAGAACATCGACTGGTGGCCATTCGCGCGTTGCCAGTTGTCGAACAGCAGGACAACCGCCAGCGAGAAGATCACCCAGAGAATGGTGCGTTTGATATCCATGTCGGATTACGGTCTGGGAAGGTGAAGCCAGCGCCGAAAAACGGCTGCGCAGCCCGATCTTGAACCTGCGATGCTCGCCGTACCCTTGTACGGTTGCGCTTCTCGGTCCAACCTCGGACTGCTCGCTACGTTTTCCGGCACTGCCTGGATCGACGGCCGCGCAGGCTGGGAGTCAGCTGCGGTCGCGTCGGTCGATGCGGGATCGGTGGAGCGGGGCACAGCGTCGCCAGCAGCGGGCGGCACAGGATCATACCCGCCTTGTGCGAACGGATGGCAGCGGCATAGACGTTTTGCCGCAAGATAACTGCCGTAACCGGGCCCATGAGCGAGCACGGCATCGCGCGCGTAGTCGGAACAGGTCGGGAGAAAACGGCATTGCGCGCCCACAAACGGGCTGAACGCCACTTTGTAGATGCGCAGCAGAATCAGCAGCACGCGCGTCATGGCGTGCTCCCAGCGGTGGGCTGGGACGGTGCGGCCGACGGTGGGGCCGGCAATGGACGCGCGGCAACCTCAAAGAGATGCACCAGTTCTTCTCGACAGATGCGCTTGAAGGCCGCCACGGTGGGCACGTCTTGGCGCGGAAACTTTGCCTGCAAGCGGATCAGCACATCGCGCCCGCCCAGCAGCGGCTGTCGCAGGCGGAACAACTCGCGGCACTGGCGCTTGATGAGGTTGCGCTCGACAGCGCGTTTGGCGAATTTCTTGCCGATCACCACGCCAAGGCGTGCTTGGGCAGCGCCGTTGGCGCGCACATACAGCACGAAGTGACGACTACGCCGGACCGGCCGCAAAGCAAAAACGGATGAAAACTCATCCGTTTTTGTCAGCCTCGCGGCCTTGGGGTAGGCGTGCAGGCCCATCGCCAGCGTGCCGCAGAGCCATGAGCAACGGCCGAAGCCGCCGCCCTTGGCGCGGCCGTCTTTAGATGGCCAGGCGCTTACGGCCCTTGGCGCGGCGTGCGTTCAGCACGGCACGGCCACCGCGGGTCTTCATGCGGACACGGAAACCGTGGGTGCGCTTGCGACGGGTAACGGAAGGTTGATAGGTACGCTTCATGATGCACTCTCTTGTTAATGGGTGGTGCGGACATTGCCGCACGCGCCGGGCCTAGGGCTACCGCCGCGGCCTGGTGTCGATTCAGTCAGAGAAATCGCCCACGCAGACTGCCGTGCGCTATGTTGTTCAGGTCTAGGGTGTCACCGGAACATCGGGCACCGAGAGCATCGGGCCTAAGCCGGATCAGTCGCGACGAAGTGTTTTTCGCCCCGCATCTGACACGAACAAGCGTGCGCTCCCCTGCTGCGCATCGCAGAACCCGACATTTAAGCGGCATTTCCCACATCTGTCAAGCGTTGCTGACTGGGGATAACGTGCGTCCGGCGCACATAATCCACCCGGCGGCGAGTTGTCCCCATCGCCTTGTGCGGCTTGGGGTGCTCTGCGCAAAGCCTTGTCGGGACTGGGTTTGCGGCAAGTCAAGAAAATCGGTTGTCCACCGCTACTCACAACAGGTCCACAGGTTATCCACAGACTTATCCTTTGTGGATAACTTTCGGCCGGGGGTACAATCCCGTTCCAATAACGAAAGCCACCCGGTTTCTGGCCTGCGCCAGGAGCCCGGCGGCCGGCCCTCCCGGGGACGTCATCAGACGCGTGTGGCGCCGGTCAAACACCTAACGATAACGATGCAGGATTTCTGGCATGCGGCGTCCGCTCAACTCGAGAGTGAGCTGACGCCGCAACAATTCAAGACGTGGATCAAGCCGCTGACGCCGCTGTCGTTTGACGAACAGGCGTGCACGCTGCGGATTGCCGCGCCCAACCGCTTCAAGCTCGACTGGGTCAAGAGCCAGTTCTCGGGCCGCATCCAGTCGCTCGCGTGCGACTACTGGGAGGCGACGGTCGACGTGCAGTTCGTGCTCGACCCGACCGCCGGCCAGCGCCAGGCGGCGCTTCAGCCGGCGCTCGCGCCAGTGCCGATGCAGCCGCTGGGGGCGCAAGCAGGTCAACAGCGGCAGGCAATGCCGGCCGGCAACGGTGTCTCGCATGACGCTGCCACGCTGCGCCCCGCGCCGTCCGTGTATCGCGAAACCGCGCTGGCAACGGCTAGCCATGCCGCCGCCGATATCGACGTGCCCGTGATGGACGCCGCCGAGGTTAGCGCCCAGTCGTACCGCATGCCGCCGCAGGCGCCCGCCGTGGTCACGAGCCTGGCCGCGCCGCCGCAGGCGCCGGTGGACGATTCCGTGCATGAGCGCTCGCGCCTGAACCAGATCCTGACGTTCGACAACTTCGTCACCGGCAAGGCGAACCAACTGGCGCGCGCTGCCGCCATTCAGGTCGCCAACAACCCGGGCAAGTCGTACAACCCGCTGTACCTGTATGGCGGTGTCGGCCTTGGCAAGACGCACTTGATTCATGCCATCGGCAACTTCATGCTGATGGAGAACCCGCGTGCGCGCATCCGCTACATCCACGCGGAGCAGTACGTGTCGGATGTGGTGAAGGCGTACCAGCGCAAGGCGTTTGACGATTTCAAGCGCTACTACCACTCGCTCGATCTGCTGCTGATCGATGACATCCAGTTCTTCTCGGGCAAGAACCGCACGCAGGAAGAATTCTTCTACGCGTTCGAGGCGCTGATCGCCAACCGGGCGCAGGTCATCATCACCAGCGATACATATCCGAAAGAGATCACCGGCATCGACGACCGCCTGATCTCGCGCTTCGACTCCGGCCTGACCGTGGCGATCGAGCCGCCCGAGCTGGAAATGCGCGTTGCGATTCTGATGAAGAAGGCGCAGGCCGAGAACGTGACCGTGCCGGAAGAGGTGGCCTTCTTCGTGGCCAAGCACCTGCGCTCGAACGTGCGAGAGCTGGAAGGCGCGCTGCGCAAGATCCTGGCGTACTCCAACTTTCACGGTAAAGAGATCACGATCGAGGTCACGCGCGAGGCGTTGAAAGACCTGCTGACCGTGCAGAACCGCCAGATCTCGGTGGAGAACATCCAGAAGACCTGCGCGGATTTCTACAACATCAAGGTCGCGGATATGTACTCCAAGAAGCGGCCGGCCAACATCGCGCGCCCGCGTCAGATCGCCATGTATCTGGCCAAGGAACTCACGCAGAAGAGCCTGCCCGAGATTGGCGAACTGTTCGGCGGACGCGACCACACCACGGTGCTGCACGCCGTACGAAAGATCGCCGACGAGCGCACCAAGGACGCCCAGCTCAACCATGAGTTGCACGTGCTGGAGCAAACGCTCAAGGGCTGACCGCGCGATGGTCACCAGAGCGCATGGCAGCGCCATTCGCCCTGAATCAAGCCTCGACAGACGCCCGCTCGAATGCGGGCGTCTTTTCATGCACAATAGACATATTTGCCGCGCGCGTGACGCTATCCAGCGCCCCCTTATTTGCGGTATAATTTGTGATTAACCCCTTGATTTACAACAACTTTGGGTTAATCGCGAATGCTCCTGCAGGCACCGGCCCATGTGGCCCAGGCTGGGGCGCGCGCGGTGTCACCTCTCAAGCCAAGGATCGCCTTCATGCAATTGGTCAAAACCTCGCGAGACAACCTGCTGCGTCCGCTGCAAATCGTGAGCGGCATCGTGGAACGCCGACACACGCTGCCGATCCTGGCCAATCTGCTGATCACCAAGCAAGGTGAACGGGTTTCCTTCCTGTCCACCGACATCGAAATCCAGATCACCACGCACGCCGATTGCGGCGCCGGCGCGGGCGACGTTGCCACCACCGTGGCCGCGCGCAAGCTGGTCGACATCCTGCGTGCCATGCCTGACGGCGAAGTTGCCCTCACGCTCAACGACAAGCGCATGACGGTGCAATCCGGCAAGAGCCGCTTTGCGCTGCAGACGCTGGCCGCCGAAGAATTCCCGACCGTTGCAGAGGCGACCGATTTCGGTGCCCGCATCACGCTGCCGCAGAAGACGCTCAAGCACCTGCTGGCGATGGTGCACTTCGCGATGGCCCAGCAAGATATCCGCTACTACCTCAACGGCATGCTGCTGGTGGTGGATGGCAAGCAAGTCATGGCCGTCGCCACCGACGGCCACCGCCTGGCCTACTGCGGCGTTGAAACCGGCGAGCAACCGGCAGGCGCCGGCGGCCG
Organism: Ralstonia sp. OTU4908; assembly: GCF_038440115.1. Classification (NCBI taxonomy): domain Bacteria; kingdom Pseudomonadati; phylum Pseudomonadota; class Betaproteobacteria; order Burkholderiales; family Burkholderiaceae; genus Ralstonia; species Ralstonia sp. OTU4908. The sequence goes on from NZ_JASATD010000033.1 coordinate 17,720, forward strand.
TCAGGAAGTCATCATCCCGCGCAAGACCATCCTCGAACTGCAACGCCTGCTGGAAGACGTGGACGATCCCGTCTCGGTGCAACTCGCCTCCAACCAGGTCAAGTTCACCTTCGGCAATATCGAGCTGATCTCCAAGCTGGTCGAAGGCAAGTTCCCGGATTTCCAGCGCGTGATCCCGAAGGGGTACCGCAACAGCTTCACGATCGACCGTGCCTTCCTGCAGCAGGCGCTGCAACGCACGGCCATCCTGACCACCGACAAGTTCAAGGGCGTGCGCTGCATGCTCGACACCAACGTCCTGAAGATCAGCTCCACCAACGCTGACCAGGAAGAAGCGCAGGAAGAACTCGAAATCGACTACCAGGGCGATGCGCTGGATATCGGTTTCAACGTCACTTACCTGCTGGACGTGCTGGCCAACCTCAAGGCCGAAAAAGTGCAGGTGAGCCTGGGCGACTCCAATTCGAGCGCACTCATCACCCTGCCCGACGACGACACCTTCAAGTACGTCGTCATGCCGATGCGCATTTGACGCACCGCTGCACCCAAAGCAAGACGAGGGGCTGGATCGTGACGATCCGCCCCTTCGCCGTTTTTAAGCAACCCCGCTGTGTGCGTTGAGATAACCATTTCCGCGCCCATGGCAGCGAGCAGAACGACATGACCGAAGAGCAGAAACCGCAATCCACCCCCGCCGAGGCCAACAGCTATGACGCCGCCTCGATCCAGATCCTGGAAGGCCTGGAGGCGGTACGCAAGCGGCCGGGCATGTACATCGGCGACACCTCGGATGGCACCGGCCTGCACCACCTCGTGTTCGAGGTGCTGGACAACTCCATCGACGAAGCACTGGCCGGGCATTGCACCGAGATCCAGGTCACCATCCACACGGACAACTCCATCTCCGTGATCGACAACGGCCGTGGCATCCCGACCGGCATCAAGTTTGACGACAAACACGAGCCCAAGCGCAGCGCGACCGAGATCGCCATGACCGAGCTGCACGCCGGTGGCAAGTTCAACCAGAACAGCTACAAGGTGTCGGGCGGCCTGCACGGCGTGGGCGTGTCGTGCGTGAACGGTCTGTCGAAGTGGATGAAGGTGACGGTGCGCCAGGGTGGCAAGGTGCATTACATCGAGTTTGCACAGGGCGTTCCGCAAAACCGCCTGATCGAAACGGTGCAAGGGCCGGACGGTCAGATGGTGGAGGTCTCGCCGCTGCGCGTGTTGGGCACCACCGACAAGCGCGGCACCGAAGTGCACTTCCTGGCCGACGAAGAGATCTTCACCAACGTCGAATACCACTACGAGATCCTCTCCAAGCGCATTCGCGAGCTTTCGTTCCTGAACAACGGCGTGCACATCCGGCTGACCGACCAGCGCACCGGCAAGGAAGAAGACTTCGCCTTCTCGGGCGGCGTGAAGGGCTTCGTTGAGTACATCAACAAGAACAAGACCGTGCTGCACCCCACCATCTTCTTTGCCGCAGGCGAGAAAGACGGCGTGGCCGTAGAAGTGTCGATGCAGTGGAACGACGCCTACAACGAGCAGGTGCTCTGCTTCACCAACAACATCCCGCAACGCGACGGCGGCACCCACCTCACGGGCCTGCGCGCCGCCATGACGCGCGTCATCAACAAGTACATCGCCGACAACGAGATCGCCAAGAAAGCCAAGGTCGACACCTCCGGCGACGACATGCGCGAAGGCCTGACCTGCGTGCTGTCCGTCAAGGTGCCGGAGCCCAAGTTCAGCTCGCAGACCAAGGACAAGCTCGTCTCGTCGGAAGTGCGCCTGCCGGTGGAAGAAGTCGTCGCCAAGGCGCTGAGCGACTTCCTGCTGGAAACGCCCGTCGACGCCAAGATCATCTGCGGCAAGATCGTTGAAGCTGCCCGCGCGCGTGAAGCCGCCCGCAAGGCCCGCGAAATGACGCGCCGCAAGGGCGTGCTCGACGGCATGGGCCTGCCCGGCAAGCTGGCCGACTGCCAGGAGAAAGACCCCGCGCTGTCCGAACTCTTCATCGTCGAGGGTGACTCTGCAGGTGGCTCCGCCAAGCAGGGCCGCGACCGCAAGTTCCAGGCAATCCTGCCGCTCAAGGGCAAGATCCTGAACGTCGAGCGCGCGCGCTTTGACAAGATGCTCTCCAGCCAGGAAGTGCTCACGCTCATCACCGCCATGGGCACCGGCATTGGCAAAGACGACTACAACCTCGACAAGCTGCGCTACCACCGCATCATCATCATGACCGATGCTGACGTAGACGGCTCGCACATCCGCACGCTGCTGCTCACGTTCTTCTACCGCCAGATGCCCGAGATCATCGAGCGCGGCCACGTGTACATCGCCCAGCCGCCGCTCTACAAGATCAAGCACGGCAAGGAAGAGCGCTACATCAAAGACGATGTCGAGATGGCCGCCTACCTCGTGCGCCAGGCGCTGGACACCGCCGTGCTCGTGCGCCCCGACGGCACCGAGATTGCCGGCGACGCCCTGGCCGAACTCGCACGCCAGTACCAGCTCAGCCGCGGCGTGATCGAGCGCCTGTCTCGCGTGATTGACGCCGACGCCCTGCGCGCCATTGCCGAAGGCGTGTCGCTGGACTTGTCCAACGAAGCCGCAGCCGAAGCCAGCGCCCGCACGCTCAAGGCCCGCCTGCTGGAAATGCAAGGCAACGCCAGCAACGCCAACGGCGGCGCCACCGCAGACGCCTTCATGCAGTACGACGAGAAAACCGAGAAGTACCGCATCATGGTCGTCCGCCGCCAGCACGGCAACCAGCGCCTCAGCCACATCGACGCCGACTTTGTGGCCGGCGCCGACTACACCGCGCTCTCAAGCACCGCCGCCACCTTCCAGGGCCTGATTGGCGATGGCGCCAAGGTGCGCCGCGGCACCGGCGACAAGGTGCGCGAGCAGAACGTTGCCGACTTCCACGCCGCCATGACCTGGCTGCTGAGCGAAGCCGAGCGCGGCGTGAGCCGCCAGCGCTACAAGGGCCTGGGCGAAATGAACCCCGAGCAGCTGTGGGAAACCACCATGGACGTCACCCAGCGCCGCCTGCTGCGCGTGCAGATTGAAGACGCCATTGCCGCGGACCAGATTTTCACCACGCTGATGGGCGATGACGTGGAACCGCGCCGGAACTTCATTGAAAGCAATGCGTTGGTGGCGCGGAATATTGATGTTTGAGGGGTTGTAGGATCCCAGAAAAGTTGATGTTATTCACAAATAAGTGAAGCGATCTGGGCTGGTGTATTGCCGTGGATTGTCAGATCCACGCCCTTAACATTTCGCACCATTGCAAAAAGGTCGCACTCCTCCAAGGGACGCGACCTTTTTCCTTAGGCATCGGGTTGATACAGCGCGGAAGGCGGCCGGCAGAAATTTCTGTAGGAAACCGGAATTAACTGGACCGCCGTGCCATTCAGGTCGACCCCGAGCGCGCACTCCCACGCAGATGGAGTCTTCACCTAGTCTGGTAGTCGGTTCCAACGCCTAAAAATAATGCCGTGGCGTCCACGAGGGCATGAATTACTTCCGCGGTGACGCGCGGTTGTCGCACGTGTTGTTTTTTTTTGAGCGGGGCTTGGCGGTTAAGCTAGGGATCGAGTTGATGGATTAGTGCAACCGCAGAAGGTGATCCTTCTCTCCCTTCTTGACTTCGACAACAGCATCTAATGCCTTGAGCATCTCGCTGAAGCTCGCATAACCATGATCCTTGGGATCAAAGGTTGGGTCCAGACGCTTGATCATCGGTAGGACACTAGCTTTGTGGACCCAGGCGTCTCCCTTCGATTCGGCCAACAAGCGAATCGCGCGCCGGAGCATGTCTGCCGCAGGATCTTTCGGCTGCGAGGAAGCATCCTCTGCCGCTGGTCGCGTTTCCTCAGTGGAGGCCGGCTCTACTAGGCTGTCGTAGTACCGAAACTCGTGGCAACTCTTTGCCCAGTGCTTATTTGTGTTCTTGCGATTACCAATACCAATGAGGGTACGGCCGGCGGCCTTGATTTTCTGGGCTACAGGCATGAAATCGCTGTCGCCACCGACGATGATGACCGTGCCGATATGGTTGAAGCGACTAATGTCCTCCGTGGCATCCAAGCAGAGCTTAATGTCAGCGCCGTTCTTAGCAGATGCGCCAGGAGGGAAGAGCTGAATGAGTTCTACTGCGCTCTGCAGCAGCGCATCTCGGTATCGGCCGAAGAATTGCCAGTTACAGTAGGCCCGATTGATCGCAACGGGGCCAAACGAAGAGCCAAGTTCTACCAACGCCTGGATATCTACTAACGGCTCCTGTGGCTTGAAGCGGTTGTCCTGCTTGGAGTAGGCACCTTCCCCATACTTGGCCTCGACGAGTCCAGCGTGGAGATTCTCAAAGTCCCAGTAGATCGCCACTGAACGGCCATTTCCGATATCGTCGGCGTCCAAATTCCCCTCCTGCGTTTTGCTTTCCAAGCATGCTAGCAGGGCATCCTAATTATGCCCATTATCCCAAGAACGAATTGTTGGGAACGCGGCTTGGGTATCGGCTGCCGGAGCGGCGACAGTCGTCACCACTTCCGCACCTGACATCTCCATCGTCATGCTGCTCGATGCCGCATGCGCGGCCCTAGCACCAGCATCAGGCTGTAGATCGCGTCGCGCTAGCTTTTGCGTCAACTTCCAAGTCCCAGAACAACGACGATTTGCGCCCTTGGGCAGGACTGTTTTGCCCAGCGTTTCGACCAGGTGTAAGGCCTTGAAGTACTTGAGAGCTTGCGCCCTGCGACTGCCGGGCTTCTTCTGCCCGTTGAGTATGTCGACAAGCATTCGTCTCGCGTGGGCTGGGGCACACAATCGCCAATTGCGCTCCTTTGCGCAGAAGGTATTCCTTGGCGCTCAGCCCCCAATCCGGAAGCCTTAAGTGCGTGAGCCTCACTTTGCGAAACTGAAGGCCTGACTGGCGGTCCGCTCAACCAAGCCCGACCGGGTCTAACCCTATCAAAGCCGGTTAAACCCATATTTGTCAGGCTTGAAATGACGTAAACTGCGGACAGTTGCCGCCATTCGGGCGGTGCATTTCTGTTGGGATGCAGACATGGACGACCGTTGGCTCTCTGTCGATGAAATCGCCGACTACCTCGGTGTAGCCAAAGACACCGTCTACACCTGGGTGACCTCTAAAGGTATGCCGGGGCACAAGGTTGGTCGTTTCTGGAAGTTCAAGAGGGAAGACGTGGACGCCTGGGTGCGGGCGGGCGGAGCCGCTGCCAGCAGTGATGACTTTGATGATAAGGAGCCGCGCAATGCCTAAGCAGCGCTCCGTACAGGACAATGACGATATGAGCGACCTCGACCAAGCAGTCCAAGCGCCCGAGAGCGCGCTCGAAGAGGGCAAGATCTTTGATTACATCACCGGCAACCCGGTGAAGGACAGCGACAAGGAACAAGTCCGCCAGCGCATTGCTCGCGCGATCATCCATGAGTACGGCATCGCCGCCGAGGACATGGAGCCTGACTTCAAGGTCAAGGTGCTGGGCAAGAACCGCAAGCTCGACATTGCCATCTTCAAGCCTGGCAAAGCTCACACGATGGACAACCTCTACCGCGCCGTGGTGGTTGAGAAGGAGCCCAAGCTCGGCACCAAGGGCGCCTATCGCATGCGCGACCCGGAAGAGGCGCGCAAAGAATTTGAGGTGTTGGAAACCGTGATGGCTGAAGTCGAAAGCTGCGACTACGGCCTCTGGACCAACGGCCTGGAGTTCTTCTTCTTCAAGAAGGAGGTCACCCGTTTTGATACTAAGTTCAAGCCCATTGGGGACTGGCCGTTGGGTGACGATACCTTCAGCGTCGAAGGCCGCTCCAGGGGGCGCTTGCGCCCCGCAGATCCAGTCATGCTGCGCACGGCCTTCCGCCGCTGCCACAACTACATCCACGGCAACGAAGGCATGCCCAAGGACGCCGCCTTCTGGCAGTTCCTGTATCTCATCTTCTGCAAGATGTACGATGAGCAACAGCCCAACGACGCACGTCGTTTTTGGGTGGGGCCGTTCGAACCATTCGAGGCCGTGGGTAGGGAGCAAATCCGCCTGCGCATCAAGCCGCTTTTCGAGGCCGTAAAGAAGAAGTATGACGGCCTGTTTAAGGGCAACGAAGAGATCACCTTGTCCGACCGGGCGTTGGCTTTCATCGTTTCAGAACTGGCCCGCTACGACTTTGGTCGCACCGATGTGGACGCCAAGGGAACGGCTTATCAAGAAATCGTCGGCACCAACCTGCGCGGAGATCGCGGCCAGTACTTCACGCCGCGCGGCGCCATCAGCTTGGTGGTCAAGATGCTGGCCCCCAGGGAACATGAGCGCGTGCTGGATTCGTCCTGCGGTACGGGTGGCTTCCTGGTCGAGACCCTGAACTATCTCAACAAGGTCTTCCACGAAGAGAAGCACGTCAAGGCGGGCGACGAGAACACCGAAGAGTTCGTCTCGATTCGTGACCGGCTGGCCAACTTCGCAGCCAACAACCTGTTCGGCGCTGACTTTGACCCGTTCTTGGTTCGTGCCGCGCAGATGAACGTGATGATGGCTGGCAATTCGCTGGGCCACCTATATCACATGAACTCGCTGGAATTTCCGGCGGGTCACCTTCCCGGCGTCCCAGCAGCGAAAGCAGCGATCCCGCTCGGCACGATTGATGTCTTGATGACCAACCCGCCGTTCGGCTCCGACATCCCCGTCACCGAGAAAACCATCCTGGAGCAGTACGAGTTGGCTCGCCGCTGGGAGCGGCAAGGCGATGGTTTCGTGATGACCAATACCATCAAGCCTGCCGTGTCGCCCGAGGTGTTGTTCATCGAGCGCTGCGTTAAGTGGCTCAAGCCAGGCGGCCGGGCAGGTATCGTCTTGCCCGACGGCATCTTGGGCAACCCTGGTGACGAATACATTCGCTACTGGATTCTTCGCCACTGTTGGGTGCTGGCCAGCATCGACTTGCCGGTGGAGTCCTTCATCGTAGAGGCCAACGTCAACATCCTGACCAGCCTCCTCTTCCTGAAGCGCAAGCCCGCCGAAGTGATCCAGGCGGAAGATCTGGGCCAGAAAAAAGACTACCCCGTTTTCATGGCCGTAGCCGAGAAAGTGGGCTTCGACCGTCGTGGCAACACGCTATACAAGCGCCACCCTGACGGCGAGGAAATCCTAGTGGATGTCAGCCACGAAGAGAAGGTCCGCATCGGCGGCGGTCTGCAAGTGCGCACTCTGCACCGTAAAGAGCGCATCCTTGACGACGACCTGCCCGAAATCGCCAAGGCGTATGCCGAGTTCCGTGCCCAACACCCGGAGCCCAACAAATGATCACGCGACTCGAAGCCACACGCTATCGCTGCTTTGAGCAGTTGGGCGTGGATACGTCTGAATTCCAAGTCATCGTTGGAGCGAACGGCTCCGGCAAAACCACGCTTATCGATCTGCCGAACCTCTTCGGAGAGCTGCTACGCGCAGACAACATCGCCTCTGTCTTCACACTGAAGCGCGGCAGCCTGCCGGCTCGTGCAGCAGCGTTGCGCGAACTGGTGTTCGCTGGGCGCGGTGACGACTTTTCTCTGGCTCTGGAAGTGAAGCTGTCCTCTTCCATTTTCAAACGGATCGCATCAAGAGTGCCCGTGGCAGCGTGTGAAGACGGTGAGTTCCGACGTCTCGTGGCGCAATTGCAGGCTTGGTTCCCTGCGGAGATGCCTGCATGATCTTCGCGGATTTCAAAAATGCACGCATTGTTCGGTCCGGTTGGCTTGACGAAGGTGGTCGGCGTCTGGACTGCAACCCTTACATGTCAGGGGCATTAGAAGCACGCGACACCCTCAAGCAACTGAAGGTGCGCAAGGATGCTCTGAGCACCCTGACAGCTGGGCATGCTGGAGGCATCTATAACGGTCCAATGTTCAGGCGAAATTATGTTGAATCGCCTGAATACGGCGTGCCCTTCATTAGCAGTGGGTCAATGCTGCAGGCTGACCTAACTAATTTGCCCTTGCTGCGTCGGGAAGATGCGGAGTCATCGCGACTGTCTTACCTCCAGTTGCAGGCTGGTATGACGCTCATCTCTTGCTCTGGCACGATTGGCCGCATGACATACGTTCGCCCGGAAATGAGCGGAATGTGGTCGTCGCAAGATGTTATGAAGGTTGTTCCGAATACTGAAAAGGTGGCGCCCGGCTATTTGTACGCATTCCTTTCGAGTCGCTTTGGAGTGCCCTTGGTGGTTTCTGGAACCTACGGCGCAATCATTCAGCATATTGAGCCAGAGCACATTGCGGCCTTACCTGTGCCGCGCTTTGGTGACGCTTTGGAGTCGCAAGTCGACTCTTTGATAAAAGCTGCGGCCGACGATATTAGTGAATCCAGTAGGCTAACCCAGCTTGCCACCCATACCCTCTTGAGTGCTCTCGGCCTTAGTGAGCTGAGAGATGATATTTGGCATAGGGACTATTCAGCGCTTGGCTGGGGTGACCGCTCTGTTTCGTCAGAAAGCCTTCGCGCGCTGAATTACGACCCGCGCGTGGCTCGTATTCGCGAACGGATCCAATCAGGAGAATATTCCTTGCTTGGCACTTTGTGCGATCCGAGCCAGTTTAAAGGCAAGATCATCTTTACACGAATCGACGCCGATCCTGAACATGGATACATGCTCTTGGGGCAGAGGACGGCGTTCCACCTTCGACCCGAGGGGCGGTGGATCGCACGTAAATCTGTGGCCGGCCTCGGATTAATTGTCCCCCCCGGGACCACGCTTATCCCATCGCACGGAACCTTGGGGGAGTTCGAGCTCTATTGCCGCGCGGTGATTGTCACAAAACGAACTGCTCAATATGCTTATAGCGGTGACTTCTTCCGTTGTGTTCCTATTGAAGGAGCGATCGAGCCGGGGTATTTGTTTGCGTTTATGCGTTCAAGGCTAGCCTTCCGCATGCTTCGATCCATCAGCTCCGGAGGGAAACAGCAGGAGCAACATCCCGCGATGATGTATCGCTTACCCATTCCGCGTTTGGGGGGCGGCCAAGAGCGAGAGATTGCAGCGTTGGTGGACAGAGCGTGCAAGCTTTATGACAGAGGACTGGAAGCCGAAGAGCAAGCGAGAACTCTAGTCGAGAAAAATATACTGAGCGGAGGAGTTTGAAATGGCCAAAGTGATCCCAGTCGGCCAGCCGGTCAACGATGCAGAGCGCAGCGCCATTGCTTACCTGCGGGATCGCTTGCCAGACAGTTTTGTCCTGCTTCACAACTTCGAGATCGAGCGCCAAGGCGAACGCTTTGAAATCGACATCGCATTGCTGACCCCACACGCATTTTATCTCATCGACGTGAAGGGCACGCGCGGCACCATCGATGTCTACGGCAACAAGTGGTACCCCGAGGGGCGTGCGCCGTATCCGTCTCCGCTGGGCAAGTTGCGAGGCCACGCCCGCACGGTGAAGGGCTTGGTGACCCAAGTCAATCCAGGGCGGCATGAGTTGGACGACATCTATGTGGATGCCGCTATTCTGCTTACCGCGCCCGATGCTTACCTGAACGACCGCGAACAGCTCGATGCGGATCGGGTGGTGAAGCTGAGGGACGCCGAGCGCTACTTCAAGGATGCCACGCGCATCCCGGCGCGCTTCTCGAAGAACATCCTTCAGCAGCAAGGTTTGATCCTGCATGCCTTGAAGGTGGTGAAGCCCGCCTCAGCGGTGCAGCGCTTGGGGCACTGGGAGGTGAAGGAGAAGCTGGGGGCGGCAGAGGCCTACACCGAGTTCCGTGCCGAGAATGCATTCGCGGGTGGTACGGCTCGTTTGCGGGTGTACCAGGCTGACCCTTATCAACCTGAAGACGTTCGCAAGGCTCAGGTCAACCGCATCGCCAATGCCTACCGGGCGCTTTCCAAGCTGCCGCTGCACCCAAACATCGTGGCCGCGCGCGACTTCTTTCCGACCGATGATGATAAGTCTTTCATCCTCATCCTGGACGATGCACCCGGTCAAGCACTTACCGTCCACATGGCCCGGCCTCAATTGGGGCTGACGCTGGACCAGAAGTGGCGAGTCGCCAAAGACCTGCTTGCCGCCCTAGCCCACGCGCATCACCACGGGGTGGTGCATCGCAACCTCACTCCAGGCGCGATCTTGATCGGCCAGGATGGCACCACGCGCATCACAGACTTCGATTTCGCCAAGCCTGGCGTGGACCGCAGCCTGACGATTGCGACGGACATTGTTGATCTGGTGGAGAAAGCCTATGTGGCGCCTGAGGCGTTCAGGGAGCCGGGCGCTGCATCGACTGCATCAGACATTTTTTCTGCGGGCGTCATCCTCTATGAGTTGTTCACTGGAGAGCGCCCGTTCGCGGGCGAGCCGACTACGGTGTGGGATCGTGCCGGTGAATTTCTGAACAAGCCCTCGGCTCTTCGGCCAGAGCTGAACGAGGCATTTGACGCCTGGCTGCAGAGCCTATGCGCATTTGAAGATCATCAGCGGCCGACGGCATCGACCGCGTTGGCAGCATTGAATGCCTTGCTGCAACCCGTGGCGCACTCTGCCATCGAGCCTGTCGATGCATCGAGGCAAGAGCTCGTTGAAGCGGCGGATGATCAAGCCGACTACCTCAACCTTGCAGCAGGCTACCGGCTGACCCACAAGTTCATCGTCGAGAAAAAATTGGGGCGCGGCAGTTTTGGTGTCGTCTACAAGGTGATCGATACCTTGGGAGATGTGGCGCGCACGGTGAAGCTCATCGTCAGCGACCGGCACTCGACCATGGAGCGCCTAAAGAAGGAGTACCGCCACCTGGTGCACATCCCTGAGCACCCACACGTTGTGCGTGTGCTGGATGCAGATGTGATTCCTGGCCGTGACATACCCTTCCTTGTGTTCGAGTATGTGGAAGGGGCCGACGTTGGCGACATGATTCAAGATCGCCTGCTGTCACCCGAGGACGCGCTGGAGCTAGGCAAGCAAGTGATCGAGGGCTTGGAGCACCTGCATGCGCAGGGCTTCCATCACTGCGACATCAAGCCGCGCAACCTCTTGTGGACCCAGAAGGGTGCCAAGATTATCGATTTTAATGTGTCGGTGCGAGCCGACGACAAGGAGTCGCGCGGTGGTGGTTCCCGGCGCTATCTGCCGCCTGACTTTGACCCGGAAGTCATTCCACATAATGGCGAGCGCGCAGACCGTGATCTGTATGCCCTGGGCTTGACCTTGTATGAAGCGCTGACCTCCCGCTACCCCTGGGACACCACTGAGCCTCCCATCAACAAGCCTGCGCCGGACCCCCGCGAGTTATCGGGCTTTTCCGACCTGGCACCGGAGCTGGTGAACGTGGTGCTGAAAGCCATTGCCCCACGTCGGGCTGAGCGCTATCACACCGCCGTTGACTTCCGGGATGCGTTGGCAGAGGTGCGCCATGCTCGGCGTATCCAAACGGTCAGCGTGGCTGCGATGGCGGCAGCTGCCAGCAACGGCCAAGCCGCTCCGGCCGAATCAGCGCCGAACAGCAATGCCTTTGTCTCACACCTGTTGACGCTCTACAGCCAGAGTCGTCGCAGCAATGCCGGTACACGTGGCATGGACGCCCTTGGGTTCTCGGCCTATGTGGACACCGCGCTGGATCGTGCCTTGTTGCCCGCCGTGTTGCAAGGTGAGTTCCGACTGGTACTGATCTCAGGTAATGCGGGAGATGGCAAAACGGCGTTCTTACAGCGTCTGGAAAAGGAAGTCGAAACCCGGGGCGGCTCCGTCGATCGTGGCTTGGCAAATGGCAGCGAGCTGCGCTTGGACGGCAAGCGCTACCTGATCAACTACGACGGGAGCCAGGACGAGGGTAACAAGGACAACAACCAGGTTCTGCTGGAATTTTTTGCCCCGTTCAAAGGCAGCGATGCGAAGACATGGAAGCCGCAAGAGACTCGGCTGATCGCCATCAATGAAGGCCGGTTGGTGGACTTTCTCGCGACCCATGAACGAGATTTCTCCGCGCTCACAGCGCTGGTTCGGCGTGCGTTCTCAACCGGGGAAACTGAATCTGGCGTGGCGATGGTGAACCTGAATCTCCGTAGCATCGTCGCCGATGCTGAAGGCGGCTCGATTCTGGAGCGCACGCTGCGGAGCATCGTGCGGCCCGAGAACTGGGCCGCTTGCGAAAAGTGTGACCTGAAGAGCAGCTGCTACGCCTTGCACAACGCACGCAGCTTCCAGGATGAGATCGCTGGCCCGCGCTTACTCGAGCGCCTCAAGATGCTTTACACCATGGCGCATTTGCGCGGGCGCCTGCACATCACGATGCGTGATCTGCGCTCGGCGCTTTCCTTCATGCTGATTGGTAACCGAGACTGTGGCGAGATTCATGAGCTCTACGTGGCTGGGAAGCACGATGAAGTAGCTCGCAGCTTTTACTTTAATAGCTGGATGGGGGGGGGCCAAACCACCTCGGATCGCTTGCTCACACTGCTGAGCGATCTCGATGTCGGCAAGCAGGAAGACCCACGCTTTGATCGAGGATTGGACTTTGTTCAGCCCGACGACAGGGCCTTGTTCCGTTTTGAGCGTCGGGGGCAGTTTGACTTCGAGGTGTTGAAGCGACTGTTTGGTGACCTGCCGCGTGAAGTGTCGGATTCATCGGTACGTCAGCGTGCGCGCAAGCACCGTGAGTATGTAGCCATGACTCGCCGCAAGCACTTCTTCGAGCGACGCGACGCCAGCTGGGAAAAGATGCTGCCGTATCGCTCAGCCAAGCGCATGGTGGAGATCGTTCGAGGCGCAATGCCCATTGACGAACTAACGAGCGAAATTCTGCATGCAATCAACCGAGGCGAGGGGCTGCAGCGTCCAGAGCGGCTGGGTGCCAGCTTGGCTTTGCAGTTGCGGCAGGTCGAGCACGGCACGGTCCGTAGCTACCGCCTGTTCCCTGTCGATGGCTTCGGGCTTCAAGTACAAGACTTTGCGGCCCAGGCGCGTTTCGTTGAGCATCTCCCGACTGGTCTACTGCTGAAGTTTCAAGGCCAAGGCGCAGGTGCCATCAGTAGCGAGTTGATCATCAACCTCGACGTGTTCGAGATGTTGGTGCGTCTTAATGAAGGCTACCGACCTAGCGTCGAGGAAATGCAAGGCTTCTATCTCTGCCTCGGCGTATTCAAGAACAGCCTCAACGCACAGCCCTATCGGGAAATCCTGCTGACCACTACCGGGCACGACTTCTATCGCTTGGCCCGACATGACGATGGCCGGGTAGAGATGCGTTTGCTGCAGGGGGCAGTCTCGGGCGCACGTCAAGAAGAAGCCGCAGAATGCGGCGTCAGGGGGAACTGATGGCATTGCAGAAGAAGGACAGGGAGTTTCGACTCCCGAAGATCAGCTATCTCGACTTCAAGACCATCGAGATGGACCGGGTGCTCACAGGCTTGTTCGAGCGCCTGGAGCATGGCGGCTATCCGAGCGTTTTCCGCGACAAGCGCGAGCTGACCGTGGACAAATTTGTCGATGACATCCTTGATGCCAGCGACAAATTCTTGGGCTTCACGCAGCACCGAGACATAGTGGAGCGTTGGGTGGAAACCCACCTGATGGACATTGTGAACCGGGGAAAGAAGAACGCAGCCGTGGCTGGCCCGCGCCCACTGCATGGCTATACCTACCGCTTCCGCAACCCGAAGCATTCACGTGACTATGGTGCGGCCCAGCATCTCTATCAGATGCTGCACCACGCGCGCGACCTCGCTGGTCACAAGGCCATCGAGCATCTGAAGGGCTTCTTCTTTGATGGGTTCGACAAGCTCACGCGCGAGTTGAACGACAAGGCACTAACGGACATCGAGACAGCGACGCTGTTGCACTTCTTGTCTCAGCGAAAGGACACTGCGGACACGCGTGCAGGCGGTGATCGATTCGCGCCAGTGTGTATTGGCTCGGCCGACCTGATGGCTGAGGACATCCAGCGACTGTTGTTCTACAAGCCCTTTATGCCACGCTCGGTGATGGTGGAGTACCTGAAGGTACTGCTGTCCTTCCACTTGGCGCTGTATCACCTTCGCTTGCTGAAGCTGCTGCCCGCTTGGCAGAAGCTAGAGGGAGCGAATTCGCTGTGCACCGAATCGGCGTGCCCGATGAAACCACGCGAGCAACGCGAACCACAGGGTGACTGCCCTTACAAGCTCGGTTTGTTCGTTGACCTCTCGGGTAGTGCAGAGTCTGCTACGGCGGCGCTGGCCGAGCGCAGTGCAGATGGGTATTACCGACGTATCCCAAGTTTCGTCCGGGCGTACTTCGTCGCCAAAAAATTGGACGAGTTCTCGGAGCACCTCGTGCGGCGTGGCAAGCTGATCCGTCCCTTGCATTCGGTGTTTTCAGTGGGGGAGCTGTACGGCCTGCAAGGCGAGCCCTTTGCGGAAGAGCGCGACAAGTTCTTTGGCGAGCGTTTGGCCGGGCTCCTGGAATCCCTGTCTGAAGGAGACGCTGGATTGGATGCCGAGGTTGAGGCCATCACAAAGATGGGACTCTCTGATTTCGAGACCTACATCGAGATTCTGGTGGCTCTGCGTGGCTCCTTCCACCGGAAGTACATCATTGAGTCGCTGGACGCAACGATGTTGAAGAACAAGTCGGGCGCACTTCTTGCGCAAACGCGCGCGCGAAACGCACCTCGGCGGTTTTCGCTGGAGAGCCGCTTGCTGGAGGTGCTTCTGCAGATTGCTGTGTTGCGGCCAGGAGGTGACCAGGGCTACTTCACAGGGGAAATGCGGATCGATGACTTGCTATCGTTCCTGCGTGAGCGCTATGGACTCTACATCGATCAATTGCCCCCAGGTGAGGGCTTTAGCACACCGACTATCGACGAACGTAAAGCCTTGCGGAGCAATGTGCGAGCGTTCACCGGACGCCTCCGGGAGATTGGCTTCTATCGAGACCTTTCTGATGCCTACGTGACCCAAACAGTTGTCCCGCGCTACACGATTGCAGAACGAGCCGAAGGAGCGGGCAAATGAGCCAAGGTCTCCGTGAACTCACCAGCCGTGAGCTGAACGCTGCGCTGGAAACAGTCTTGCTGCCAAGGCTATCCCAGCAGCTTGCTGCTCGTGACCTAGGGCATTGCATGCGGGTCACGGACTTGGACCGAGAGCTGATGATTCGGTTGGCCGGTGGCCTGCGGGCTGCTGTGCCGTCTGCCAATATCGTGGTTCTTGCGGACGATAGCCTGCGAGCCATGGCGCCGGATTTGGCCGTCAGTAGTACCAAGCTGGTTGAGCTGCGAAACCCTCTACCTAACGATGAACTTCGGCCCCCGCTGCTCGTATTCGTGCCGAACGATCTGCGTGCTTCGGCGGAAGATTCGTTCGGTGTCGCGACGTTTGAAGAGGTCGCGATTGATGGCGCATATGCAGAGCTGAACGCGCAGTTGATCACGCAAGTTCCCGCCAATTTGCGCGTTGCCGTAGAAGCAAGCTTGAGCGAGTTGCGCCGGCGGGATGCCCGCTGGCGGTATGCAGACGATGCTACCGTGGCGAGGTATCTCCTCACCTGCCAAGTCAACGAATTTGACCCGGATGCCATGGGGGCAGCGCTCTTTGAGCTAGCTCTGGTGCCGGACTTTGAGCTGTTTCAGCAGCCTGAACGCGCGCCAGCGCGGGTGGCACGTAACCGCGAGTGTGTCGAGCGAATTACTTGGTCTACGAAGACCGAGCGTGTTCGTGCCCTGGAGCTGGGCTTGCTTGATCCCATGTTCTCCAAGCAACTAGGCGAGTTCTTTTCGCGAGTCGGCGTTGCCAACCCAAGGGAGTGGACTCAAGCAATTGTCCGCGACCGTGTGAACTGGAACCTAGCGTTCAACAAGTGGCTGTTTGAGGACGGGGGCGTCAACCCGGACGCCATCTACATCGGTGATGTCGTTTTGCCAGACTTGCCGGTGGTTAAAGATGACAATGAAGACCCACGGTTGGCCGAGCTGATTGGGCACAGGGTATTGCCCATTTCGAAGACCGGGCTCAAGAAGTTCAGCGTCTCCTTCCGTGTTGATCCCGTGCCCTCAAAGGTGGATGGCTTATCCCGGTTTGTGGCGGAGGTTGTATCGCGCGACAACGGTCCCACTGGGCTACGTCGGCGCAAAGCAGCGTGGGCAAAGGGCGCGGACTTGGGTGTAATCGCTTTCTCCTCAATAGGCAAGATCGACTGGGAAGAAGGCTGGCACTTCGTGCGCGTGTATGCAGAAACCGAAGACGGAGACCGCATTCCGCTTGTTGATGGCGAAGGCCATCCTGTGCGCTTCAACAGCGATGCATCTGAGGCGCATGCCAATGCCAACGAGAGCGATCTCTTCTATGTGGTCACCGATGATGAGGTTGAGTTGGAGCCACCGCAACGCGCCGTACCGCGCGAGGCGAGCTTGATGCACGCGTTGCTGCGCGCACGTTTCGCGGCTGTGGCTCAGGACCGAGATCCCGGTTCCGTCTCGGTCACGGGTTGCGGATGGGTGGAGCGAAGCAGCAAGGTGGCGACCAGCGCAGAGACCTTGGAGATTCGCCTGGGTAAGGAGGGGAAAGCGAACGTCCTCGTGTCTGGCTTGTTGGCCAACCTGGAGCGGGCGTTCCTTGATGATCCGGATAGCCTTAACCGATTGAGGCTTTCGGTCAGTGCTTCTGGTCTCGCTACACGCTCAACGATATCGTTCAAGTGGCCGGTCTCTGATGAGGTTACGCGATTCAGAGAAGCGCGTGCGGCCCTCTTTGCTGCAGTTGTGCAGGGCGAACACCGACTGATCATGCAGGCGAGCGACCTCCTGCATCTGCAGGAACCTGCTCAAAACTACGCTGCAGCCTATTTAGCTTGGATGGATGCTGCGCTGGTTCGCTCCAGCTCAACCGACACCGCTGTCGCACGCCAAGCTATGGATGAGCTGCGATGTGCGCTGACCATTGATTCTGTTGCTCTAGTGTTGGAGGACTATCAGGGCAGGCGGCGAGACGCTGTGCTGCTGGGTCCGACGCATCCGCTGCGTGCCAACTGGCATGTCGCCTGGGGCCAACTCGGACAGACGTGGATGGAGCTGAGTCGGTCTAGCGGCAAGGAGTTCGTAGTCCCTACTCGTGATGCGGTGATCAAGCAGCTTGCACCGGCAGCTTTTCCCCCCGTGATCCCCTTTGGCGAGGATCTGGGACGGACGGCGCTGGCCGTGGACAACATCAACCCATTCTGGTCGCTGTATGCCGCAACCGATGAGAAAGACCCCCGTGGATTGGTCGGAGAGGTGTGTGCAGCGCTCGGATTGCCGGAGCCAGCAATCGGCGGTGCCACCATTGACAGTGCTTATCTGGCTGCGCGTGTGCAGCGCTATTTGATTCAACACCCGTATGTCGAGACCCTGACGATCAATGCCTTTAACGCCGGACGAGCAGGGGCATTGGCCGAAGTCCTGCTGGCCCTGCAGCGGCATCCGGGATTCTCTGATCTGCGGTACGACATTAGATTGTTCGTGCTTGACCCGGCTGCTCCATCGACAGGGGAAGCGTTGCTGGAACTATTGGCGCCCGACTCTGGCACAACTGCGAAGGAAGCTGATGCGTTCTCAACACCGACCGATAGCCATCTGCACCCGAAGTTGCGATTGGCCATCCGGGCGATCAAGGAGTTCCGAGACGCCCCAGACTTACATGTGGCGCATCTGTCGTTCCTGTTTGACTTGTTCCCTGCAGAGGAAATTCGAGCCGTAGATGTCCGTGACACCGACGACTCCTCTTTCGTCCATGGTCTCGTTCAGCCCTTTGAAGTGGACTATCTGGAGGACGAACAGTCCATCACCTGGCTTCGTCGTCCGCTACATGGTGTCGCACAGCCCCTGGACGGAGCGGAGGCGCTGTCCGACCTGATGGGGAGCATTCCCCGGGCCGTATCGGTAGCCGTGGCGACTGTCGCACGCAGCCAGTACCTGCCACACGCGCGCCCTGTGGTTGCCTTGAGCTTGTCAGCCGACGAGCGCGCGATGCTCCATCAGGTGCACGAGGTCAGTGATTGGGTGCTCACAATTGATCGGAACCTCGGCATCGAGTTCTTCGATCATCGGCGGCACTCCACGCGGCCGGACTATCTGATCGATCACTCGCCCGATATGGCGAACGCGATGAGCCATCGCTTGGCGATCACTTCGCGATCCGTCGCCGAGCTTGAGTCTTTGCTCGTGCCCATCCTGGGCGAGTATGGTCTGCCAAACACAGGTCGCCATGCCTTGGTAATGCTGGATCAGCTTCGCTCGCTGTCCGGTCGATTGGCCCTGAAGTTGTTGTCCTCCTCGTCGCAACGAGCCGAGGCGATGGGGCTCGCGCTCTCACGCTTGTTCCTTGAGCATCAAGGCGTTTTCCAGAACCAAATCGTGGTGCCGTTGGACGCGCATCTGGAACTGTACAAGGCGCTCCGGCAGAACGCCGAAGAGTTGGGGGATGAGGTCAACTTCCGGAGAACCGATCTTGCGCTTTTTGATCTCGACCCATCCAGCCGCGAGGTGACTTGCCGATTGGTTGAGGTCAAGTGCTACAGCCAAGTTGGTGATGTGGCCGCCTACGTCCAATTGAAGGCATCCATTGCCGAGCAAATTGCGCAAACGGAAGAGGTTCTTGCTTACCACTTTGACCCAAGGCGAGCTCAGGTAGATCGTCCAGATCGTCCGATCAAGAATCGTGACCTTGCGGCGTTGCTGGGTTTCTACTTGGATCGCTCCGAGCGGTACGGCGTCGTTTTGCCAGAGGCGGCACAAGAAGCGCATTACTTTTTGCGGCGCCTGGATGAGCTTCCCTACACCCTGAAGTTCACGCGAAGCGCCGTGGTGTTTGACTTCAGTAAGCCCGGAACAGAACCGGCCGAGCACGAGAACGGCATTGAGTTCTACCGAATTGGCAGTGACCTGATTCGTCAACTGGTGGAGTCTGCGGTTACGGACACCGAGACCATTTCCAGCTTGCAAGTCTCCGGGTCTGCGGATGTGGCGCGGGAAGTTACACAAGAGCTGCTGCGCCGCCGCGAGTTGGCGCCCGCCGTGCCGACATTTGAGACAGCAGCCTTCCTCAGTCCGCCGCGTGATCGAACGCTTGCTTGGGATGACAGAGCAGGGGTTGGGTATCGGCTGCCCGAGGTTGGTGTGCAGATGCGCGAGCCAGAACCTGTAGTTCAGGTGAGCCCTCTGTCGATTGCAACGGCGCAGTCGCCAATCGTCACCCCTGAACCAACGCCAACTCTGGTGAACGAGCAGCCTCCGCCTCCAATGTCGGTGCGGGTGCCGGAAGGTGAAGGGGTTGTACCTGAGGACGTTCCCGTCGTCGCACAGCCAGCGCGAGAAGACCTAGCTCCGAACAGTCGGGTTGCCTACGACATCATGCTCGGCGCGACTGGATCGACGCCGCAGTATGGCCTGTTGGGCGAGGTATCCGGGCGCAAGGTTGCGCTGGACCTCAATCAGACTCACACCATAAGCCTTTTCGGTGTGCAGGGGGGCGGAAAGAGCTACACATTGGGCAGTGTTGCGGAGATGGCCTCGCTGGCTATACCAAGCATCAACTGCTTGCCCGAGCCGCTGTCCACGGTGATTTTCCACTACAGTCCGACCATGGACTACAAGCCAGAGTTCACGTCGATGGTGGGTGCGAACAGTGTTGAAGATCAGGTCCGGGCGCTGAAGGAGGTGTACGGTGCAGAGCCGAAGGCACTCGCCGATGTCTTGCTACTTGTGCCCGCAGACAAAATCGAAGAACGAAAGGCAGAGTACCCCGATATCGAAGTGCTGCCCTTGCAGTTCTCCGCATCGGAATTGAAGGCGCCGCACTGGAAGTTCCTAATGGGAGCTGTGGGCAATCAGGCCACATACCTCCGCCAGATCATGCGCATCATGAAGGCGATGCGCGATGACATCAGTCTTGACGGTTTGCGAGCAGGAATCGAAGCGTCATCGATTCCTGATCACCTGAAGGAACTGGCTCGGATGCGACTTGACCTGGCCGCCGAGTACATCAACGACTCTACTTCGCTTACCGACGTGGTGAAGCCTGGGCGGCTGATCATCGTGGACCTCCGAGACGAATTCATCGAGAAGGACGAGGCGCTCGGGCTGTTTGTCGTGCTCTTACAGTTGTTTGCCGATGCACGGATCGATGGGCGCAGCTTCAACAAGCTGGTGGTATTCGATGAGGCGCATAAGTACATTGAGAGCCCCGATTTGGTCGCCGGTCTCATCGAAGTGGTTCGTGAGATGCGGCATAAGGGTGTGAGCATCATGGTGGCGAGCCAAGATCCGCCGTCCGTGCCGGTAAGTTTGATCGAGCTGTCCAGCCAGATCATCATGCACAAGTTCAACTCGCCTGCTTGGCTGAAGCACATCCAGAAAGCCAACGCTGCACTCGGCAATCTGACGCCTGAACGCATGGCTCAACTTAAGGCCGGTGAGGCCTACATATGGTCAAGCAAGGCCACTGACGAGTCGTTCTCGAAGGGTGCCGTCAAACTGCGGTGCAGGCCTCGTGTGACGCAGCACGGCGGTGCCACGCGGGTTGCGGTCAACGATTGAGGGCTCTAATTTTTTGTAATTCGCCCCCAAACCGGACCGGAGCTATCTGCGTAGGTTTTTCTGGGCCACCACAAAACAGACCTGTGGCAAGTCACGCGACAGCACAGAGCTATTTCTTGCTGTCGCAGGCTCGCTCCCATCGCTCGGATGGCACAATCGTATGCAATCCAAGTTGCTTCGCCGTCTCGATTGGCAGGCGCAGCACTACATCGGCGCCACCCTGCTCGCGCGTACTTAATATCGCGCTTACCCCGCAAAGCTCCAGATACACGACCCCCGCTTCGAGTACTTCCTCATAGAGGTGCCACGCCGGCTCGTTATCTTCGGAAGGGTGATTGGCGAGGGTCGCTTTGGTGCTCATGGTGTGCCTCACGTGGTATCTGGAAAGCCCAATGTAGCTGGCCAATTGAGTGCCACGCGGAGCGTGGCGCGGAGGCGCCTGTCTCTACACTTTGTTGGGGCGCCGGATCTGCTGAGCTTTCTTGGCAATTGTCGTTCTGTTTGGGTTCGTCCGCCTATGGCAAAGCCTCAAAATGTGTCTGGTCATCGCGTACCGCCGTACGACGAGAGGCACTAGACTAAGTACATCCAAAGGATGCCGAGATGCGCCAGATGAATGCGGCAAAGCCAACCGCGGCGGATGCAAAACCACCCAAGGTAGTGATTCGCCGTTCCAAGCGGAGGCGAGTAGTCACACCTGAGATGAAAGAGCAGTTGCGCGCCAACGCTAGGATCTCTCAGCGTCGCACCTTCCCCGAGCTCCCGGAGTGGCGGCGGGACGCGTCAGACTGAGTGTGTTGACACGGCGGGCTGGTGCCGACATGGTCGTGAAGGAATCGTTGTCAGTGAGGCGAATCCTTGCATCTAGCACTGAGACATCATTTCAGATTCAGTTGGCACCTCGGTGCAAGGACCTGAATGGTTTTGCGCTAATCGAGCCCTGTTGGTCCGGGCCGGTCGTACCATTGGTCACGGACCCAAGCCTCCCAGTCGTGCACGAACGCGCAAACTCCCTTGCCTGGCACCAACACGCACGCACTCCCCGCGAGTGCCGCGGCAAATTGCTGGCGCCATGGCTCCGGCACGTCCACCACGCAGACGTAGCTACGGTCGTGGTAATCATAAAGAGGGACTGCCAGGATCAGATCATCACGTGTCATTGAAACTCCGCGGTCTCACATGAAAGCGAAGGCGTTGGCGCGCGCATCGTGCAACGCGTGATGCCGGCCACCGTGCTCACGGAAATACGTTTCTAGTCGTTCCATATCAAGCCGGCCGCCTACGTGCTCGCATTTCCAGCCAGTGGGGATTTCGGCATCGAGCAGATCGAGCACCAGGTCGAAGTCGCCTTGATAGTCGAAGCACAATACCCGCTTGGGCTTTGCCGGCGCGGCGAGCAGCCACGCCACTAGCTCGTCGCGCAATTGTGCGGCCGGCATCGAGCGGCCGGGAAACTGGCCGAGCTGCGGCAGCACAGCCGCCCGCACAAACTCGCTGCACGCGGACAGCTCGAAGTCCGACACCTCTCCGTAGAACTCAGTCCCATCCTCGCCCACGATTGCCAGGCTGATGAGCTGGCAATCGATAAAGTCGGTGAACTCGGTATCGACAAAGTAGTGCATCTTCCACGGGCTGCGCGGGCCTTTGGATGCACGCATGGTGCGCGCAGACTGGATGATGTCAAGCCGGCCTTGCTCGGGCAGCAGGGTCATCATGGGAGAGGCTTGGCGCAGTTGCTGGCCACGATCGGACTCTTCCAAGGCCAGCTTCCAATCGCGCTCGGCAATGATGCGCTTCCATTCATCGTGAAGCGGCTTGGAGCGGATAGAGGCCGCCGTATCCCAGCGCTGCAGGATTTCCAGTGCCTGCGCCTCTAGCGACGGATCTGCGCGAACCATCCGAACTGCCTCTTGATGCATGCGCAAGTTTTGCAGATCTTGCTTATTCATCGGGTTTCCTCCCTTTCCGGGTCAGGTCATGCCCTGTCCTACCCGAACGACCGCTCGACGCACTGGGCGTCGCGCATGTTGACCGGCCCGTAGGTGCGCATTGGCGTCATGTTTGCCGGGCCCAGCTAATACGGTACATCCGGGACCATGGCTTGTAGAGCGTCTTCGACAGGATCTGTTGCTCTGGCCGTGGGGCGGCGCGAACAGCTCACTCAACGGCCGGTTCCCACCATCGTCGTGAGTGTCCACGGCCTCGAAGCGACCTTCGCTTATGAGTTGCGTCCCCTCAATGGAATCAACGACTTACGTCGAGTTACGTTCACCTAAGTGTTAATTAGGTGTTAATTTTTCCTTGTAAATCAATGGCTTACGAGAGAAATTGTACTTGGCATGGGGGCGGACATGTACTTCAATAGCTGCGGAGCACCGCTTTCCTGTGTACTAAGTGCCTTGTCCAGATACGGCTCAATGACCAGTCCATTCGCCACTTTTCTTCGGGCCCTACGTGTGCGTAGTGGCATGCGTCAGCATGAGCTGGCCAGACAGCTGGGGTACGAGCAGGCGTACGTGTCCGCCCTAGAGCTTGGCAACAAACCACCGAGCGAAGAGTTTCTGGGAAAGCTCAACAGAAGTCTGACTCTCAACGAGAAAGACAACTTGGAGATGCGGCACGCGGCGGAAAGGTCGAGGCGACGCTTTGTGCTTCCCGTGGATGTACCAACAGAGACGTATCTGCTGTGCCACGAGCTCTGGGAAAAAATTGACCGGCTGTATCCGGCGCAGATCCGAGCGATACGTGAACTGGTTCGGATTGATGAGCTGCTTGTGGATCAGCCTATGTACGGCCCGGCAAGGTTGCGCCGACGTACAGCAAAGGAGGATGCCGAAATGTAAAAACGGGACAAACCTTGGCGGTCTGCCCCGTCGCTGACCTCGCGTGGAGGCCAATACTTCTCGTTGACGCTTGAAGTATCCCTCCTCGCTGTCGGCTGGTCAAGGCCGCTCGCACATCGACCATCGGTTAACTTCGGTTGGCTTTGGGAATCACAACCCAAAGAGGGGAGTTATTACGCCCAAAAACTGAAGTTTTCTTGGCAGCTCTCTCGCATCGGCGCCGCCCGCCGGTGGTCGCCTCTGAAAAGCTAGAAGAGACCTATCGTGACAGACCGCAGTTCGCCTACGCCGATCTCCCGGGACGGCACCTCTCCCCCGCTCAAACTCGATATCAACGGATCCGTACCCTATCTCGACGGGGGCGGAAGTTGAGATTCTTGCGAACGCTCTTGTCGCACTTCGCCTGAAGCGCAACGAGACGGAAAGATTTGCCGACCTGACCAAGGAGGAGCCATGTAAAAAAACAAAAAGCGCCACAACCCGGGGCTGCAGCGCTTTCTGACGGAACCTCGGTAGAGGCCCAGCTTCGCAAAGCCAGTCTCTTCCTTCCCGCCGAAAGCGTCAAGCCTCCGTTTGCTTCTTCTAGCTGACAGCCACTGGCTTGACCGATTGTGGTCGAGCGAGGGCCGCCGCTCGTGCGTTCCACACGAATCCAGGACAGCCACGTGTCGTCTGGAGGGCGTGCTGCACGCTCAAGAACTGCATGCCTTTGCTGCGTCAGTGCGTGAGGCACTGAGGTAGCGGGCTGGGAGATCTATATGCCTGTACGCAAAGTCATTACACGGCGCTCTAACCATTTCAGAGCGTACATCCCGTCACTAAAGAATGGGCATCCAACGCAATGCGAATCAATGCTCGAGGGAAAATTCATCCGCTTGTGTGAGCTGTCCCCCATGGTGCATAGCTACGAAGTTCAGCCTTCATTCGAGTCGATCTCTGTCGGGGGCAGTCCCGAGCGATATGTTCCCGATGTCCGTATCCGCTTCGTAGACGGTACGGAGGGCTGGTTCGAAGTGAAACCTGACGTCCGACTCAAATCAAAGCGGGTGGCGCGACGTCTGGATGCTGCAGCAGATCACTTTGCTCAATCTGGGCGACGGTTCCGTGTAGTCACAGACAAGCAGCTGGACACAGAACCTCGCGCGTCAAACGTGCTGGAGGTGATGTACCACCGGCGAGCATCCCTCTCTAGCGTCGAACTCGCGCACGTTCGGCACAAGCTTGAGAGCGAGTCTCCTCAGGCGATGTCGGATTTCATTTCGTTGGTAGGCCTTTGTGATGCTTGGCGTCTGCTGGGACTGGGCACCGTGGGCGTTGATCTCGATCAGCCAATCGCTCCGGACGCTGCCATCTACCTTGAAGGAGGGCATCGTCATGCAGACGTTTTCGCTTAGAGCGCGACTAAGTGTTCTCCTTAATGGCAGGCGATTGATGCTCGCAAATCGGCTGATGGACAGGCGGCTTGCATTCAAGGATGACTTTGGCGAGCCGGTCGTGCTGGCTGAAGCCGAGTTCTATCGGCTGTATGAGCGGCGGGAACTCGTGCTTGATCCGGAGCAGCCTTACATCGACACCATTCCCCTGATCAGGAACGCGCCGCCAGATCTGACCTGTTTTCCCAAAGCGCACTCAGATGAAGCGCTGCGCCGACGGTCCTACCTCGAGGCGCTCTTCCAGCCAGATGGTTCAAGGTTGCCCAACGACCACGAGCTACGCAAGCGGCTAACGGCAATCCATGCGGCACTAAACGATGCGAAGCCGGTACCTTCGCCGCTGACTGTGCGACGATGGGCACGTCGCTATCGCACAACGTGTGTCGTTCAGCTTGTCCCGCAGCACTGCAAGAAGGGCCGCACCGCGGTTATCCGCGGTGATCTGGAGGATCTGCTCCAGATGTCCCTCGAGGAGGCATATCTCAAGTCCGAGCGACCAACCATCAGTCAAGTCTATGAGGACCTTCGATCGCGCGTGAACGGCGTGAATAGGGGGCGTTTGCCGTCTCAGCAGTTGAGGCTACCGTCTGAAATGACGCTTAGGCGCTATATCGATCGACTGGATCGATATGAGAGGGACTGCGAGCGTCTCGGAAGACATGCGGCGGACAGAAAGCACCGTAACGCAACGGGTCAATTGACGGTCGACAAGATCCTAGAGCGCTGGGAGATCGATCACACGCTGCTGGACGTGCTTATCGTCGACCCGAAAAGTGGTGAGGTCATTGGTCGCCCGTACATCACGGTCATACTCGATCGCCATAGCCGTATGGTTATGGCCTTCTTTATCCACCTGTCCGCACCGAACACCGAAAGTGTTCTCAGAACAATCGAGCGAGCTATCCGCCCAAAACATGCATGGCTCGCCAACTATCCGATGGTCGTCAACGAGTGGCGTGCTCGTGGGCTGCCTCGCTACATCGTTCCTGACAATGCCGCCGAGTTTCATGCGGATGGGCTGATCTTAGCGTTCAACGAACTCGGTATCGAGGTTCTTTTTCCCCGTTCACGGGGGCCCGAGATGAAGGGCGCGGTTGAGCGTTTCTTTCGCACCATGGCCCAGGATCTGATTCACCGTTTGCCGGGAACTACGTTCTCCAACACGCGTGAGCGCGGTGATTACCCGTCAGAGAAGTTCGCCTGTCTCACCCTCGCTGATCTCGAGAAGGCCGTCATGAAATGGGTAGTCGATCGTTACCTCCAGACGCCGCATCGAGGTTTAGGTGGTCTTACGCCCGCTAAGGCATGGGAACAAGGTGAAGTTGAGCGTTCCCCCCTTTTGCCCCTGGATCTGGATGAGCTTGAGTGCGTCCTTTCTCATCGGGCAACTCCACGCCTCCATCACTATGGAGTCGAGGTCGATCGTCAGCAGTACCACTCAGAAGAGCTATCCGAGCTGCGGTTGCGCTTAGGGGAAAAAGCGCGAGTCGACGTCCGTTTTCGGGATGAAATGGGGCACGTATGGGTGCGCGATCCCGATCGAAATCTGTTTCTACAGGTGCCGAACAAGGATTCGACGATGGTCGGGATGAGCCGAGACGTCTACCGCGCAGCTCGCCAGCGGGTCAGGGAACGTCGCGGAGATTCCGGCAACCCCGATGCAGTGTTCGAAGCCTATCGTCAAATCATGGCTGACGTTGAGACGGCGAAGAGGTCCAACAAGCTGCGCCAACGACGTTACGCCGCGCAGATGGAGCTCGACAAGGAGGGGCGTCAACGCGACGTCAAACCGGTGGCAAACGAGTCACCACCTCCTGCTCAGTCCATCCTTTTCGACTTTGAGCCAGCGTCGCCGACGCTCGAAATCCGGCCTCGAACCCTTCCCGCCATTCCAGGAGATCAATCATGAGTGCATCGAGTGAATTCTCTCTGCGCCATCAGTTCATCAAGACGGATCAAGTATCGAAGGCTTTCGATCGAGTTGGCGAAGTGCATCAGGATGTCCTTTGTTCACGAAGCAGTCGAGGGCTTATGGTATTGGGGCCGAGCGGGGCTGGCAAAACCACAACCGTTAGGGAGTACCTAAGCACAACATTTCCGCAAGTACGTGTTCCCGGACAATCATGTCGGGCCGTGCATGTTGAGATTCCGGCTTCGCCGACGCAGAAATCTCTCGCAACGTCGATCTTGGTCGGCCTTGGTGATCCTCTCGCAACCGCACAGAGGCACTCCGCAGAACTGAAGATGGCCCGCGTCGCGACTCTTCTTCGGAATCTGCGTACCGAAGTTTTAGTCCTCGACGAGGCGCAGCATCTGGTTGACTACAAGCGAAGCAGCACCTACGACGCTGCCGACTGGCTCAAGAACTTGATGAATAGCGCCGAAATCACCGTCGTTCTCGTCGGCTTGAAACGTGCCCGTAAACTGCTTTGGGTTAACGAGCAGTTGCGCAGAAGGTTCTCCGCCATCGTTGAACTGGAGCGATTCGGTTGGGCAACGAGCGAGGATCAACGGCGATTCGCTTCCTTGGTTGGCAGCATCGGGAGGATATTGCCCGTCCCGACCGTTGACCTTACCGAGAGTGATACGTTGCTCCGTCTCTATCACGCCTGCTTTGGTCTAATCGACTACCTGATCAAGAGTCTGGATCGCGCTGTATGGACTGTTCTGAGTGGCCGCGCGAGCGGTATCGATCGCGCTGTTCTGGCGCGTGCGTTCCGCGACGAAGTGTGGGCCGACGTACCGCCGAATAGGAACCCGTTTGCCGAAGAGTTCACTTTCGCCCCATTGATTGGAATTCACGAACCTTTCGAGAATTTTGATATCGCTTTGCGCTAGCCCGGCGCGGCCCAGCGTAGGCGCTGGGCCGCATCTGCATGCATCCCATATGGATCAGTTCATTCTATGTTTTGTCCGATCGGAGAGACGGGGGGGCCTCAGGTTCCACAGGCAGAAGCGACGCTATGGAGGCGGCGCGACGTGCGTCAGTGGTCGACACCATCTGTGGCTCCGCCCATTCAGGTCTCGCCTTATCCCTACGAGAGCTTTGAGAGCTTCATCTTGCGGGTGGCCGAGTACAACGCATTCGACTCTGCCAGTGCCACGCTCCGGGCGCTTGGTGCACATTGTGGGAACCCGTCGCGCTATTGCTATAAACATCTTAGTCCGTTGCTTGGTATTGAACCTGCCTCGTTGGCGGCGATGATACCTACGGCAGTTGACGGGGACCTTCACCTGTTGGGGAACCAACTCTTGCGTGACCGCCACATTGTTCGGCACGCCAGTCGTTTTTGTCCGTTGTGCGTCTCTGAGCGCGGTTACGGCGCACTTGAATGGAGTCTTGCTCCGTTTGCCGTCTGTGCCGAGCATGGCGCCTATCTGGTTGATCGTTGCGCTTGCAGGCCGAGGACGCCTCTGAACATGTTTCGCAACAGGTACTTCACATGTATATGTGGGGCTGACCTACGCAGCGCCGCTGTGCTACCTGCGAGCTCCGCCGCATGCAATCTAGCCAAGGAGATTCGGCGACGGTTTCGACAGGAGCTGGAAGAAGAATTGGGCAGCGTGTTCCCGAAATTGACCACGTGGCCCGAAGACGCGCAGTTCGGCGATTTCCTCGACTTGATGATATGCCTTGGCAATCTCGCG
>NZ_JASATD010000034.1:0-45307 GCF_038440115.1 Ralstonia sp. OTU4908
GGAAGGCACACCACCAACGCCAAAACAAAAATCAAACCTTCAAAACCACAACCCCCAACGGCGGCAGCCGCAACACCAACGATTGCCCCTGCCCATGCGCCGCCACGTGGTCCACATCCACCGCCCCGCCGTTCCCGAAATCGCTGCCGCCATACACGGCAGCATCCGTGTTCAGCACCTCGCGCCACTGCGTGGCCCCGTCCGCCGGCGGCACGCCAATGCGATACCCCTCCCGCGGCACCGGCGTCATGTTCGCCACCACGAGCATCGGTCGCCCCTCGCCATCCAGCCGCAGGAAAGCAAACACGCTGTTGGTGCGGTCATCGCCAATCACCCAGTTGAACCCTTCCGGCGCGGTGTCCCGCGCATGCAATGACGGTTCATTCCGGTACAGCGCATTGAGGTCGTGCACCAGCCGCTGCACGCCACGGTGCCGCGGGTCGTCCAGCAGATGCCATTCGGGCGAGGCATCGTGGTTCCATTCGCCCACTTGCCCGAACTCGCTGCCCATGAACAGCAGCTTCTTGCCCGGATGCGTCCACATGAACGCGAGGTACGCGCGCAGGTTCGCTAGCCGTTGCCATTCATCGCCGGGCATCTTGCCCAGCAGCGAGCCCTTGCCGTGGACCACCTCGTCGTGCGAGATCGGCAGGATGAAGTGCTCGGAGAACGCGTACACCAGCCCGAACGTCATGCCGTCGTGATGGTGCTGGCGGTACACCGGGTCGCGCTGCATGTAGTGCAGCGTGTCGTGCATCCAGCCCATGTTCCACTTGTAGTCGAAGCCCAGGCCGTTGAATTCCACGGGCGCGGTCACGCCAGGCCAGGCGGTCGACTCTTCGGCGATGGTGATGGCGCCGGGGCAGCGTTCGTGCACGACCGTATTCATCTGCTGCAGGAACGCCACGGCTTCGAGGTTTTCGCGGCCGCCATAGCGGTTGGGGACCCATTCGCCGGCGCGGCGCGAGTAATCGCGATACAGCATGGACGCCACGGCATCCACGCGCAGGCCGTCAATGTGGAACCGCTCCAGCCATTCCAGCCCGCTCGCGATGAGGAATCCGCGCACTTCGTTGCGGCCGAAGTTGTAGATGAGCGTGTTCCAGTCCTGATGGAAACCTTCGCGCGGGTCCTGGTGTTCATACAGCGCGGTGCCGTCAAACTGCGCCAGCCCGTGCGCGTCGGTCGGAAAGTGCGCGGGCACCCAATCGACGATGACGCCCAGGCCAGCCTGATGGCAGCGGTCGACAAAGCGCGCGAACGCCTCGGGCGCCCCAAAGCGCGCAGACGGTGCGAACAGCCCGAGCGGCTGATAGCCCCAACTGCCGCCAAAAGGATGCTCCGCCACCGGCAGCAGTTCAATGTGCGTGAAGCCGAGCGCCGTGACGTACGGAATCAGCCGGTCGGCCAGCTCGTCCCATTGCAGGTTGCGGCCGCCGTCTTCCAGATCGCGCAGCCACGAACCGGCATGCACTTCATAGATGCTGATGGGCGCGTCGGGCTTCTGGCGTTCGGCGCGCGTTTGCATCCACGCGTCGTCGTTCCAGCGCAGCGGCGCCGGGTCGGCCACCACCGATGCGGTGGCGGGCGGGGGTTCGGTCTGGCGGGCGGCGGGGTCGGCCTTGACCATCAGCCGGCCGTCGGCGCCGATCAGTTCGAACTTGTAGCGGGCGCCAGGTCCCGCGCCCAGGCCGCTGGGCAGGAACAGTTCCCACACGCCGGCCTGATGGCGCAGGCGCATGGGGTGGCGACGGCCGTCCCACTGATTGAACTCGCCGACCACCGACACGCGCTGGGCATTCGGGGCCCACACCGCAAAGCGCACGCCGCTGATGCCGTCGATGCGCATCGCTTGCGCGCCCAGGCAGCTTGCCAGCGCCCAGTGTGTGCCCTCGTTGAGCAGATGCAGGTCCAGATCGCCCAGCAGCAGCCCGAAGGCGTATGGGTCTTCGGTTTCCTGCACGGCTTCATGGCCGGTGCCCGCAGGCCAGATGACGCGCAGGCGATAAAGCTCCGGGTGGCCATACACGTCCTGCGCATCGGCACGAAGGGGGCCGTGGAACAGCCCCGTGCGGCCGACCGGCGTCATCTCCGTGATGATCTGGCCGCGCGAGTCGATGGCCTGCACGCGGCGCGCGCCCGGGTAGAAAGCGCGCACAACCCAGCGCGTGCCGTCCTCGGTGTCCAGGCGATGGGGGCCCAGCACGGCAAACGGATCGCCCAGGCGGCCATGCGTCAGCGCATCCACGCGCATCTGGTCGACGCCCGGCGGCAGCACGATCGGCGCCTCGGGTTCGGTGGCGGTTTTGGTTGGGGTGGCAAAGTCGAGCGCGGTCACGGTGGGCCTCCGGTCGAGTCTTCCGCAGCGGGCGGTGGTGGCTCTGCATGCAGCAGGCGACGTGCCACCCGCGTGAAGCCTTCCAGCGGAATCGGCAGCCAGGTCGGGCGGTTGGATGCTTCGTAGTTGACCTCGTAGGCGGCCTTCTCCAGCAGGAAAAGATCGAGCAGATGAAAGTCGACCACCGGCTGGTCCGGCGCGTTCAGATCGGGCCCGCGAATGGCAGCGGCATACGCCTCCAGGAAGCGTTCGGTGGACGCAGCGCGGAAGCGTCCCAGCAGGATGTTGCGGCGTTCCTGCGCCGGGCCGGCCACGTGTTCGGGGCCCTGACGCATGGCGCCCACCACGTAGTCGAGCGAGCGCATGAGCCCGGCCACGTCGCGCAGCGGGCTGGTCTTGCGCCGGCGTTCTTCCACCGGGCGCGAAGGCTCGCCTTCAAAGTCGATCAGGAAGGCATCGCCCTGCGCCACCAGTACCTGGCCGAGGTGGAAATCGCCGTGGATGCGCGAGAGCGTGGCGCCCAGGCCGTCTTCGGCATGCGTGCGCGCGGCGTCGAGCAGCGCCTGGTGTTGCGACAGCAGCCACTGCACATCGGCTTGCCGCGGGCTGTCGGGGTTTTGCTGTTGCCATGCCGTCAGGTTGTCGTGCGCGCGGGTGAGCTGTTCGCTCACGCGGGCGGTCCAGTAGGCGGCATCGTCGGCGTCTGCAATGCGCGCGCCGAAGCTCGGGTCTTCGGTGGGCGCGGCCAGCGCGGCATGCAGTTCGCCCAGCCGCGTGCCGATCACGCCGATGAAGTTGACGTAGCCGGCCAGCGCCTCGTCGGTATCCACGCGCGCCTCCGACACGGCAACCGGAGACGACTCACCATCGCCGGAGGTCACGCCCTCCATCTGCACGGCCAGCTCGTCGATGGTGCGACGCAGATAGTCCAGTGCCCATGTCCAGGCATCGCCCTGGTTGGGAACGAAGCTCTGCATGACGGCCAGCGTGGCGCGTTCACCATCGGCAGCGTGGTGAGAGACCTCGCCGATCAGCGCCGCCGTGTTGGCATAGCCCACGCGCGTGAGATGGCGCGTCATCTCCACCTCGGGGTGGATGCCCGTGGCGATACGCCGGATGAGCTTGACGATGACCGACTCGCCAATCACCAGTGAGCTGTTCGATTGCTCGGCCGCCAGCCACTGGATGGGCGTGTCGGGCGCAAGCGGCAGCGGCGCGGGGCGCGTGCTGCCGGCTTCGGGGCTGGCAGCCGACCCGGCCGGCTCCGCCAGTTCTGCGATGTTCGGCTCAGGCTCGAAATGCACGGTGCCGTCATTGGCCTCCAGCGTGGTGCCGCGCACGAGGTTGGTGAGTAGCGCTCGGGCGAAGGTCTCGGTGGTGAAAGCGTCAGTGAGGTAGCCGACATGGCGGCCGCGCCGCACGCGCGCCAGCGCAAGCTGGATGGGCAGCGCCGGCAGCGTGGATGATTCCCATGCGATGGAAAGCGGCAGCAGGTAGCGCTCGACGCGCTCGGTGCCGTCCGGACTGCCCAGCGTGACAGCCACTTCGTTGAGGAACACCTCCGGACGCGTCGCCCCAGCCAGCGGGCGGTTGGTCGATGCGGCATCCACCGGCACGGGCGCGCCCCAGGCAAACTTCGCGCTCCGCAGCACGCTGTCCTTGGCGGCAAACCAGCGCCGCTTCGGCAGATAGCTCGGCAGGATTTCGCGCTCGATCAACTGGCGATGCGCCTCCCGCTGTCGCGTATCGGCCAGGGCATCCAGGCCGGCACGCAGCACCAGCGTCGTGAACTCGGGCAATTGCTCCGAGGCCGGTTGCGACCAGGTGGGGCCAGGCTCGTTCTCGCGCAGCTCCAGCCAATAGAAGGCGTACGGCGGCAGCGTGAGCAGATACGACAACTGGCCGATGGGCGGAAATGCCGTCCCGCCAATCAGTTCGACGGGCACCCGCTGCGCAAAGGCGGACAAATCCAGCTCCACAGCCTGCGAGGCACGGGAGAGGTTCGCCACGCACAGGATCGGCGCTTCGCCCTCGAGCGCGCGGATATACGCCAGCACCTTGCGGTTGGACGGCTGCAGGAACTGGATCGAACCCCGCCCGAACACGCGATGCCGCTTGCGTGTGGCAAGCAGCCGGCGCGTCCAGTTCAGCAGCGAATGCGCGTCGCGGCTCTGCGCTTCCACGTTCACCGATTCATAGCCGTACAGCGAGCCCATGATGGCCGGCAGCACGAGCTGTTCGGGGTCGGCGCGCGAGAAGCCGCCATTGCGGTCGGGCGACCACTGCATTGGCGTGCGCACGCCGTCGCGGTCACCCAGGTGGATGTTGTCTCCCATGCCGATTTCGTCGCCGTAATACATGACGGGCGTGCCGGGCATGGAGAAGAGCAGGCTGTTCATCAGCTCGACGCGGCGGCGGTCGCGTTCCAGCAGCGGTGCCAGCCGGCGGCGGATGCCCAGGTTCAGGCGCGCGCGGCGGTCGCTGGCGTAGACCTCCCAAAGGTAGTCGCGCTCGGCGTCGGTCACCATTTCGAGCGTCAATTCATCGTGATTGCGCAGGAAGATGGCCCATTGGCAGCCGGGCGGCACCTCCGGCGTCTGGCGCATGATGTCGGTGATCGGGAAGCGGTCTTCACGCGCGATCGCCATGTACATGCGCGGCATCAGCGGAAAGTGGAACGCCATGTGGCATTCGTCGCCGGCACCGAAGTATTCCTGCGTGTCTTCCGGCCACTGGTTGGCCTCGGC
The DNA here is from genome assembly GCF_038440115.1 of Ralstonia sp. OTU4908. Lineage (NCBI taxonomy): Bacteria > Pseudomonadati > Pseudomonadota > Betaproteobacteria > Burkholderiales > Burkholderiaceae > Ralstonia > Ralstonia sp. OTU4908. The sequence goes on from NZ_JASATD010000034.1 coordinate 5,086, forward strand.
CAGCAGCAGGCGGTTCTTGAATTCGCCGTCCATGGCCGCGCGAATCTTGCGTAGTACTTCGTGCGTCTCGGGCAGGTTCTCGTTCGACGTGCCTTCGCGCTCCACGAGGTAGGGCACGGCATCGAGCCGCAGGCCGTCCACGCCCAGGTTCAGCCAGAACTTCATCACGCCGATCACGGCCTTGAGCACGCGCGGGTTGTCGAAGTTGAGATCGGGCTGGTGCGAGTAGAAACGGTGCCAGTAGTACGCGTTGGCCACCGGGTCCCACGTCCAGTTCGAGGGCTCGGTATCGATGAAGATGATGCGCGTGCCGGCGTATTTCTTGTCGTTGTCGGACCACACGTAGAAGTCGCGCAGCGCAGAACCCGGCTTGGCGCGCCGCGCCCGCTGGAACCACGGGTGCTGATCCGACGTGTGGTTGATGACCAGTTCTGTGATCACGCGCAGGCCCCGCGCATGCGCCTCGGCAATGAAGCGGCGCACATCGGCCATGTTGCCGTAATCGGGGTGCACGCCGCGGTATTCGGCGATGTCGTAGCCGTCGTCGCGGCGCGGCGACGGATAGAACGGCAGCAGCCAGATCACGTCCACCCCCAACTCGGCAATGTAGTCGAGCTTGGAGATCAGACCGGGAAAGTCTCCGACGCCGTCGTTGTCGGAATCGCAGAACGATTTGACGTGAAGCTGATAGATGACGGCGTCCTTGTACCAGAGCGCGTCGTCCACCAGCAGCGCGGTCGGATTGCGCGTCATGACGGGTTTTCCTCCGAAGGCAGGGCCGGGCGCACGCGCCAGATGGCAAACGGCTGCTCGGGTTCAAGGCGGATGTGCTGCCACTTGCCGCGCCACACCGTGCGCTGGCCGTTGACCAGGTTCTCGGCCATCAGCGCGCCGTGGTCGGGCAGGCCCCATTGCCACAGTGGCAGTTCGATGTCGGATTCGTGCGCGTGGTGCGGGTCGAGGTTGATCGCCACGAACACCGTGTTGTCTCCAAAGCGGTCCGGCGACAGCGCGTTGGCCGGTTCGGCCAGTTCGGCCGGTGCGGTTTCCAGCCGCGCGGGCAGCACGGGCGGCGTCGATTTGCTGAAGAACAGAATCCGGTCGCCCGAGGCGGGCTGGAACGTCACGCCCAGATGCGAGTGCAGTGCCGGGTTGGCCCGGCGGATGCGGTTGAGCAGTGCGATCTCCTTGACGATGTTGCCGGGGCGGTTGTGGTCCCACGCGCGCAACTGGTACTTCTCGGAGTCGAGGTACTCCTCCTTGCCGGGCACCGCGGCGCCTTCGCACAGCTCGAAGCCGTTATAGACGCCCCACAGGCCGGACAGCGTGGCCGCCAGCGCTGCACGAATCAGGAAACCCGGCCGCCCCGACGTCTGCAGGAACACCGGATTGATATCTGGCGTATTGACGAAGAAGTGCGGACGGAAATATTCACGCACCGGCGTGCGCGTCAGCTCGGTCAGGTAATCGATGAATTCCTGCTTGGTATGCCGCCACGTGAAGTACGTGTACGACTGCGAGAAGCCGACCTTCGCCAGACGGTACATCACCTTGGGGCGCGTAAAGGCCTCCGACAGGAACACCGTATCCGGATAGCGCGCGCGCACCTCGCCGATCATCCATTCCCAGAACGGTAGCGGCTTGGTGTGCGGATTGTCGACGCGGAACAGGCGCACGCCTTCGTCTGCCCAGAACATCACCACGTCACGCAGCGCCGTCCACAGACCGGGCTTGGCGTCGTCGGCATAGAAGTCGACGTTGACGATGTCTTCGTATTTCTTGGGCGGGTTCTCGGCGTATTTGATGCTGCCGTCAGGGCGCCATGCAAACCAGCCGGGGTGCTCGCGCAGCCAAGGGTGATCGGGCGAGCATTGAATGGCGAAGTCCAGCGCCAGCTCCAGGCCCTTCTCACGCGCCGCGCGCATCAGGCGGCGGAAGTCTTCCAGCGTGCCCAGCTGCGGGTGGATGGCGTCGTGCCCGCCTTCGGCAGCGCCAATCGCGTATGGGCTGCCGGGGTCGTCGGGCTCCGCGCGCAGGCTGTTGTTGCGGCCCTTGCGGTTGGTGCGGCCGATCGGGTGGATGGGCGGGAAATACAGGACGTCGAAGCCCATGCCGCGGATGGCGCCCAGGCGGCGGATCACGTCGTCGAACGTGCCGTGCCGCTGTTTGTCATCCGATGCCGAGCGGGGGAACAGTTCGTACCAGCTCGCGAATGCCGCGCCAGCGCGTTCCACGTCGAGCGGGTACGCCACGCTTTCGACATAGAACGGCCGGTAGTGCGAAGCCTGCGCCATCACAAGCGCCGTCACGGGGTCCAGCAACAGCTTGAGACGGTGCACTTGGTCTGGCTCCGACAGCAGTTGGGCGAGCTTGTGGAGCGCGTCCGCGGCTGCATTCTTGGGCGCATGCTCGGCTGCCTGTGCGACCAGACGTGCGCCTTCTTCCAGCTCCAGCGTCACGTCCACGCCGGCGGTGTGCTTCTTCTCCAGTTCAGACCGGTAGGTGCCGAACGCGTCGCGCCACGCAGCGACGGCATACACGTGCCGGCCCAACCGCTCCGGCCGGAATGCGCCCCGCCAGCGGTCGTTGCCGAGCGCGACCATCGGCACGTGCTGCCAGGAGTCTTCATCCTGGGCGCGCCACAGCAGCTGGACGGCCAGCTTGTCGTGCCCGTCCATCAGCACGTCGGCCTCGACGACGATGTCGTCGCCCACCAGGCGCTTGACGGCAAAGCGTCCGTCTTCAACGGAGGGCTGCACCTGTTCGATACCGATGCGCGGCGAGGCAATGGCTGCGTTGACAGGATCCTTCGCTTCGCCCGCCTTGGCGCGCGGGCTCTTGGCTGGCCTGGCGGCCGCAGGAGCGCGCACCGGGGCATTCCGGAAGACGCGCCAGACCTGCACATCGCCAGGCAGCAGATCGATCTCCGCCAGCGGACGTGCATTGGCGCGCAATGTGTCGTCGCAACTGCCGACCGGTTCCGTGAGCAGATCGAGCGCCACACCGCGCGTAAAGCCGCCGGCTACGCCGGGCAGGAAGTGGTCGGCATGCACCGACACGCCCATGTAGAGGTCGGGGTTGATGACCGTCAGCGTGGCGGCATCGCCGGCACGCAGGTCGGGGCCATCGGCGCGCAAGAGGGCGGTGGCGGGCGCGTCCGGGCCCGTCAGCATGCGCAGTTCCGCATGCGGTGCGACGGTATTCGTCTCGCGGGCAGCGCGGATGGTCGCATTCACATCGCGCACGGCGTCGCTCAGGTCGAACGCGGTATGCGCGTCGATCCATTGCTGGTCGGATGGATCGCCACGCTCGGCCAGCATCGGCAGCAGTGCCCCGCGTTCAAAGCCCAGCGGCATCAGCCAGCCGGCATCAAGGGTATCGGCTACGTGCAGGAGACGGCGGTATGCGCGTTCACGGATCGTGGCGTCGCCAAATGCCTGGCCGTAGCGCGTGCCAAACGGCGCTTCCACGGTGGCGATGGGCGGGGCCACGGCGGCAAGGCGCGCATGCTCTTCCACCATCCAGCCGGCGCGGAAATCCCACCAGCGCAGCGACGAGAACGTCGCGTCAAAGCCTGCGCCTACCAGTGCATCGACGGCCGCGCCTTCCATGCCGGGCGTCCATGCGAGGAAGCGGACGGCAGCGGCCTCCTTGCGCACGTCGGCGATCAGCGTGCGCCAACGTTCGGCAGGCAGGCGGGCCGGGGCTTCGCAGCGGAAGCCTCCGATGCCCAATGCGGCCCAGCTGCGCAACTGCTGCGTCCACCACGTCAGGATGGCATCGGCGGTGCGCGGGTCGTCGTGTCGGAAGGAGGCGACCTCCAGGTGGGACGGCGGCAGGCGCGGGTCCAGCGCGTCGCCGTCTTCGGCGTGGCTGATGAACCAGTCGGGATGATCGGATCGCAGCGGCGCATCAATCGCCACGCGATCGATCACGAGATCCAGCAGTAACGTCAGCCCGCGCGAGCGGCAGCCCTCGGCGAGCGTGGCGAGCGCGGCGTCGGCCGGCCCACCGCCCAACGCGGCATGCAGTTGCGCATGGTCCCGCGTGACGAAGACGTTGCCGGCCGCGCCCACGGCAAACGGTGGCGCCATCAACACATGGTCAAAACCCAGGGCGGCAATGCGGTCGAGCACGCCGTCCCAGCGGTCGAGCCTACCCAACTGCAATGGATGGACGTAGCAGATTGCAGGTGCATACGCGGGCTCCACCGCAGTCGGCGGGCCCTCGGCGGGCACGGCGGCCGGCTTCGCGACCGATTTGGCTTTGCTGCCGGGCGGCTTGGTCGCCTTCAGTGCGGCTGTGGTTTTGCGAGGCGTAACGGGCTTGGGCGACTTGGTCTCTGGCATGCGTGAAAGCGGGGCAGGGCGTCAGGCGCGGTCAGGCACGGATCTTTTCGGCACTGGCGGCGCGCGCCACCGCGTGCGCTCGGATCTCGTCGGACAGCGCCGTCGAGCGTCGCCGCGCCGGCGTACGCACAGGTTGTTCGGGGCGGGGCGTGTGCACAGCGTCCGGTGCGACGGGCGCTTGTACCAGCGCCACAGCGGGCATGGGCGTAGCGGCCGGCACCAGGGTGCGATACAGCGCGATGTATTCGCGGGCAGGCTGCGACCAGCCGAAGTCGGTCGTCATGCCGTTGTATTGCAGGATGCGCCACGCCTGCGGCTGGGCGAAGACGTGCAACGCGCGCTCGACTGCGGCGACCATGGCGTCGGCGGTGTCGCCGTCAAACAGGAAACCCGTGGCGCCGTGCAGCGCCGCTTCGGGCGAGCCACGATCGGTGATGGTGTCCATCAGCCCGCCCACGCGTGACGCGACGGGCACCGTGCCATAGCGCATCGAATAGAGCGGCGTCAGGCCGCACGGCTCGAAGCGGCTGCCGTGCAGGAGGATGTCGGCGCCGGCGTGCAGCAGGTGGGCGTAGGCCTCGGTGTACCCGATCTTGGTAGCCACCTGGCGCGGATAGCGCGCCGCCAGTTCCACCATGCCCGTCTCGTACGCGTGTTCACCGCACCCGAGCACGGCCACCTGCAATTGCGGGTTGGATTCGAGCAGTTGCGGCAGCGCCTGCAACGTCACGTCGGCCATCTTTTGATGGGTCAAGCGGCTGCCCAGGGCAAGCAACGGGGCCTTGGCGTCTTCGGGCAGGCCAAAGCGCTGCTGCAGCACGCGCTTGGCGGTGTGCTTGCCGCTCAGGTTGGACGCCACAAACGGCTGCGGCAGGAGCGGATCCTTCGACGGGTTCCACACATCGTTGTCGATGCCGTTGAGGATGGCGACCAGGTCTTGCTGTCGCGCGCGCAGCAGGTCCTGCATGCCGCAACCCGCCGTGTCGGTCAGGATTTCACGCGCATAGGCATGGCTCACCGTGGTGATGCGATCGGCCCAAAGCAGGCCCGCCTTCAGAAAGCTGAATTGGCCCCAGAACTCCGCTTCGTGCGCTGCATCGGGCGGCACGCCAATGTCCGGCACCACGTGCATCGGAAAATTGCCCTGGAACGCGAGGTTATGGATGGTAAAGACCGTCTTCACCGGCACCTGCGCCCGCTTGACGAACAGCGGCACCAGCCCAGCGTGCCAGTCGTGCGCCTGCACGATGTCGGCGCGATGCACACCCGGGACTCCGGCGGCGACGCGCGCAGCGGCCTGACTGAACGCCGCAAAGCGCAGCGCGTTGTCTTCATAGGGCTCGCCATGTGCATCCAGATATGGGTTGCCCGGCCGCGCGAACAGTGCCGGCGCGTCGAACAGCAGTACCGGGATGCCTTGGGCGCCCATGTGCCCGCTCAGCAGGCGCGCGGGGCCACCGGGCAGGTCGGTCCACTCGCACACGGTGCGCGTGTGCTGCAACTGCGTGATGGCGTCGGGATAGCCCGGCAGCATCACCGTGACTTTCATGCCAGCACGCCGGAGCGCGCTCGCGCACGCTCCAACCATATCTCCAAGGCCGCCGGTCTTGGCCAGCGGCACAGCTTCCGAAGCGACGAAGAGAACGTTCAGCGACAAGGTCATGCTCCCGGGGGAATTCGCCTGCCGGGCCTGCATCCAGCTGTTCAACAGTGGAGGGCGCCGATGCGCGGCGGAGGTTTGCGATCGACCTCTTGGCGCAAGACCTATGCCAGTCAGACAGACGCTGACAAGCTGGTAGCTCTTTGCGCACGCCGCCTTGGCCGGACGTGATGTGTGCGCTGCGATGGCACGTGCAGCGTGTGCAACCTGCGGGTGCGCTGTGTAATTTCGCCTATGCACGCAGACGCACGTTGCAGGCATGCCGCGCTTCGGATTAGCGACGCTCGATTGCCAGGGCAATAGAAAAAAACAATCGATAAAATCATATCAATCAACTTGTGCAATGCACCGATCGACGATACGATCCACTCCGTTGTCAACCAAGCAACCCAACCGAAAACCACTATGTCGCTGATCAATACTCAAGTCCAACCGTTCAAGGCCCAAGCGTTCCATAACGGCAAGTTCATCGAAGTCACGGATGAGTCGCTCAAGGGCAAGTGGTCCGTGCTGATCTTCATGCCGGCCGCATTCACCTTCAACTGCCCGACCGAAGTGGAAGACGCAGCGGACAACTACGCTGAATTCCAGAAGGCTGGCGCCGAGGTCTACATCGTCACGACCGACACGCACTTCTCGCACAAGGTGTGGCACGAAACGTCGCCGGCCGTGGGTAAGGCACAGTTCCCGCTGGTGGGTGACCCGACGCACGCGCTGACCAACGCATTCGGCGTGCACATTCCGGAAGAAGGCCTGGCACTGCGTGGCACGTTCGTGATCGACCCGCAAGGCGTGATCAAGACGATGGAAGTGCACGACAACGCCATCGCCCGCGACGTGAAGGAAACCCTGCGCAAGCTCAAGGCTGCCCAGTTCGTCGCCAACAACCCGGGCAACGTGTGCCCGGCCAAGTGGAACGAAGGCGCCAAGACGATCAAGCCGTCGCTCGACCTGGTCGGCAAGATCTAAGCGAACCTGCTCACGGTCCTACTGCGCGGCCTGATCTTGGCCCTGCGATGCTCGCCGTACCCATGTACGGCTGCGCTTCTCGCGCCAACCTCAGGTCGCTCGCTACGGACCGTGAACAGGTTCCAAGCGGCTTTGCCGCTTGACCGCAACGGCCGGCACTGCCGGCCGTTTGCTTAAGGGTAGGCGGCATATGTCGCCGCCTTTTTACAGACTCAACGAATAAAGGAAGTCGTCATGCTGGATGCTGATGTCAAGGCCCAACTGAAGGCCTACCTCGAACGCCTCGTGCAGCCCATTGAGCTGGTCGCCAACGTCGATGACAGCGAGGGCTCGCGCGACATGATGGACCTGCTGCGCGACGTGGCCGAGCAGTCCAGCATGATCGTGCTGACGGAACAACGCGATGCCGCCGAGCGCGCACCGTCGTTCCTGATCCGCCGCACTGGCGCGGATGTGAGCGTGCGTTTTGCCGCCATCCCGACCGGCCACGAGTTCACCTCGCTCGTGCTGGCGCTGCTGCAAGTGGGCGGCTATGCGCCCAAGCTTGAAGCCGACGTCATCGAACAGATTCGCAATATCGAAGGGGATTTCCGCTTCGAGACCTACATGTCGCTCACGTGCCAGAACTGCCCGGACGTGGTTCAGGCGCTGAACGTGATGTCCGTGATCAACCCGCGCATACAGCACGTCGCCATTGACGGCGCGCTGTTCCAGGGCGAAATCGAGGCGCGCCAGATCATGGCCGTGCCGACCGTGTTCCTGAACGGCGAGACGTTCGGCACGGGCCGCATGGGCGTGGAAGAGATCCTCGCCAAGATCGACACCGGCGCCGCCGCCCGTGACGCAGAAAAGCTTGCCGCCAAGGACCCGTACGACGTGCTGATCGTCGGTGGTGGCCCGGCCGGCGCGGCGGCTGCGGTGTACGCGGCACGCAAGGGTGTGCGCACCGGCGTGGTGGCCGAGCGTTTTGGCGGCCAGGTGCTCGACACGCTGGGCATCGAGAACTTCATCTCCGTGCAGGAGACCGAAGGGCCGAAGTTTGCCGCCGCGCTGGAGCAGCACGTGCGCCAGTACGACGTCGACATCATGAACACGCAGCGCGCAGTCAAGCTCACGCCGGCAGACAAGCCGGGCGGCTTTGCCGAGGTGACGCTGGCCAACGGTGCGGTGCTCAAGGGCCGCTCGGTCATCCTGTCGACCGGCGCGCGCTGGCGCAACGTCAATGTGCCGGGTGAGCAGGAATACAAGAACAAGGGCGTGGCGTACTGCCCGCACTGCGATGGCCCGCTGTTCAAGGGCAAGCGCGTGGCGGTCATCGGCGGCGGCAACTCGGGCGTGGAAGCGGCCATCGACCTGGCAGGCCTGGTGAGCCACGTCACGCTGCTGGAATTCGCCAGCGAGCTGAAGGCCGATGCCGTGCTCGTGCGCAAGCTGCAAAGCCTGCCGAACGCAACCATCGTGACCAACGCGCAGACCACCGAGATCACCGGTGACGGTCAGAAGGTCAATGGCTTGCGCTACAAGAGCCGCGTGGATGGCGTCGAGCACACGGTCGCGCTCGAAGGCGTGTTCGTGCAGATTGGCCTGGTGCCCAACACCGAATGGCTGGACGGTGCGCTGGAGCGCAACCGCTTTGGCGAGATCGTCGTCGACGCGCGTGGCCAGACCAGCGCGGAAGGCGTGTTTGCCGCAGGCGATGCAACCACGACGCCGTACAAGCAGATCATCATCGCCACGGGCGATGGCGCGAAGGCCGCACTGTCGGCGTTCGATCATCTGATCCGTGTGCCGCTGGCCGAAGCTGCCTGAAGCAGAACTCAGCCGTACCCGTACCAAGCCGGACGTCGCGATCAGCGGGTCCGGCTTTTTCTTTGGTGCTGCGGCTCAGCCGGCGGCAGACTGCAGCGCCTGCGCACGCGCGGCGCACATCTCAACCAGGCGATCCCGCAGGGCACGCCCGGCGCTGTCGAGGTCGGGCCGCGCAAACAGCGCCAGCTCCAGCCCGCCGATCTCCGGAAAACCATCCGCAGCGCCGAGCACGCGATGCCCGGCCTGCACGGTGCTGGCCGGCAGCAGGCTCACGCCCAGCCCCGCACTGACAGCCGCACACAGGCTCGCCAGGCTCGGGCTTGAATATGTGATGCGCCACGGCTGGCCAATCGATTCCAGCGCATGCAGCATCTCTTGTCGATACAGCGCGCCCACCGGAAACACCACCAGCGGCAAGGAAGGTTGCGATGGCCCGAGCGGCAGCGTGTGCGGCCGCTCGGCGCTGTCGATCCAGCAGACGGGCTCGGCCCAGCGCGCATGGCAGTCGCTATCGGTGCCCCATTGCTTGACGAGCAGCATGTCGAGATCGCCGCTGCGGTACAGGCGCAGCAGATGGTGGGAAAGGCCGCTTTCCACCTCGAGACGCAGGCGCGGGCGCTCGCGCGCAAAGCTGGCGATGAGCGGCATCAGCGCGCCGCTGCCGAGGTCTTCCGGCACGCCCAGGCGCAGCACGCCGCCGGTATGTTCGGGGCTGAGGGCCTCGCTCGCTTCGTTGGCCAGGCGCAGCAGGCGGCGCGCGTAGCCGAGCAGGCGGTCGCCTTCTTCCGTCGGCAATACCTGGCGCTGGCTGCGGTCGAGCAGGCGGCAGTCCAACTGCTGCTCAAGCCGCAGGATCTGCTGGCTGACGGTCGATTGCGTCAGGTGCAAATGCTCGGCCGCGCGCGTGAAGTTGCCCGTATCGACCACCGTAACAAAGCTGCGCAGCAAGACAAGATCGATCATTTAGAAACCCACTGAACAACCGTCGACCATCTAATTTGAACATGTTTAGGGGCGCAACAATAATCGACCCGCAATTTCGTCAGCGGTGCGCTGGATGGCCTATGAACAGCGCGTGCGCAAGGCGGGGGCGCTTGCGCGCCAGCGGGTCAAGGCCGGCGGGTTGCCGCTCGGGCCGCGCTGACGTTTTCCCCAATCCAACCATGCTTGGAGTGAGGGCTTCCTCCATTCGCGAAGAAAACACTTGTAATGCGAATGATTCGCATTTATAGTGTGTCCATCGACGGCGCTGCAGCCGAAGGATTCGCCCCCAGGGCACACCTTTCAAGCACACCACGTCGAACCGAATTTCGCTGCGTGCGCTCGCTGCTCTTTGCGAGCCAGCGCCCGGCAACCGATCTTTTGTGGGGACCGCTCTGACACACAGAGCGTTTGGCAGTAGCAAGCCGCCCGACAGTCGGGAAAGCACTCAGACCCCGCTTTCCCGACTGCGACTTTTCCGGGCCGCCAGCCATGCCATTTTTTTTCTTCAAGAACGCAGCGACCCGGCGTGCATGCGTGCAACGTCGCCGTTTTGGTTCTCGCCCGCGGACGTGCCCCGTCTGCTGTACCCAAATCTCGCCCCAACGAACGCCATGCCAAACTCGACCGACCTGCGCCGGGCGGGGCTCAAAGCCACGTCGCCGCGCGTCAAGATTCTGGAAATCCTCACCGCCGGTACGGAGCACGGCCGCCACCTGAGCGCGGAAGATGTGTACCGCCAGTTGCTCACGTCGGAACTCGACATCGGCATCTCAACGGTCTATCGCGTGCTCAATCAGTTGGTGGACGCCAGCGTGCTGTTGCGCCATACGTTCGAAGCCGGCCATGCGGTGTATGAGCTGAATGAGGGCGCACACCACGACCACCTGATCTGCCTGTCGTGCGGCCGCGTGGAAGAGTTTCACGACGACGCCATCGAGTCGCGGCAGGAGCGTGTGGCCAACGAGCGCGGCTTTGTGCTGCGCGATCACGCGCTCGCGCTCTACGGCGTCTGCCCCGCGTGTCAGACAAGTGCGGGTGCGGCCGGCGCGATCGTGTTGAACGCGTGATGTGACCCGGTAACTTGCTGAAACAGTATCGACGGGATCATGGCGAAACTCAGTGCGCGCTCGGGGTTCCAACTCCCTGTTATTCAGGAGATGCCGATGCAACGCCGTCTGAAGTCCGAAGATGAACTCAAGAGCTTGCTGGCCCGCTGCGTCCAGCAACATCCCGAGTGCGCACAGTGCCAACTGCGCGCGATGTGCATTCACCGCCCCGATCACACCGGCTGCAACTGGAGCGCCGAGTTTGATTTCCCCGTGGACGACGATGCCGCCGCCATTCGCGGCCTGTCCGTCGCCAAGCGCCTACTGACGCGGGCCCGCACGCAGTACAACATGGTGCCCGCGCAGTAACCGCGCCGCTTATCCCTTCGCTTGACGAGAAATCCGCTCGAGCAGCGCGCGTGTGCTTTCGCCGTGCCCCTGCTGTGCCAGCAGGCGCGCATTCAGCACGAGATTTTCGAGGACCAGCTTGGCGATGCTCGCCGTGAGCGAGACGATCACCTCGTCCTGGCTGAAGTGGGCGTCTTCCATCTGTGACAGCTGGCGCGACACCAGCTTGCAGACCAGGTCTCGCAACATCTGCTCGTCGAAGGGCAGGTTGGCGAAATCCACTGGGTCTTCCTTCTCGACTTCCGCAATCAACTGGACCAGCAACTCTTCGGTCATGACGCGTCCCCCGTTCAGGTTTGAGCCAGTCTACGCCTGCGCCGCGCCAAAATAAAACGGGCCCGCGTGATGCGAGCCCGTCGGTGTTGTGACGTTGCGTCAGTCGTTACTTGCGCCGCACGAAGTGGATCGGCTGCTCAACCGGCGCGGCGGATGCCGATTCACCCGACGCGCAGCCGCTGCAACCGCTCCCGCATGCGCTGCCCGACAGCGGATCGGAGTGGCACGAGGGCGACGCGCCTGGCGCAAGCAAGCGCTGCCCGAAAGCGCGCATCCAGCCCGGCCGTGACGGGCGATCACACCAGCCTGCAACGCGCGCCATCGTGCGGGCGCGCGTGGCCGGGGCATAGCGGCCGGTCAGCGACAACGCGCTCAACGCCACGACCGTGGCGACAACGCCGGTTTCGACAACGTGGTACACGCTCATGTCAGCACCCGTGCGATCTGGTAAGTGGCGAACGCGGCCAGGTAGGCCAGCGCGAAGAGGTAACCGGCGGTGCCTGCCATGACCTTCCACGAGTTGGTCTCGCGGCGGATGGTGGCCAGCGTCGAGATGCATTGCGGCGCGTAGACGTACCACGCCAGGAAGGCCAATGCCGTGGCCAGCGACCATTGTTGGGAGATGATGGGCGCCAGCTGCGCAGCCGCATCTTCATGCGTGGCCGACAGCGAGTACACCGTCGCCAGCGCGCCCACGGCCACTTCACGCGCAGCCATGCCCGGGATCAGCGCAATGCACATCTGCCATGTGAAGCCGATCGGCGCGAACACGACTTCAAGCGCGCGGCCGATCATCCCGGCAAAGCTGTAATCGATGGCCGGCAGCGTGGCGTTGGCCGGCGGCGCCGGGAACGTCGAGAGGAACCACAGCAGCACCATCATCTTGAGGATGACCGTGCCGATGCGGCGCAAGAAAATGCGTGCCCGCTCGACGAGGCCGACGATCAGGTTGCGCACGCTGGGCAGGCGGTACGACGGCAGTTCGAGAATGAGCGGGTGCTCGTTGCGATCGCGCTTCAGGTACTTGAGCACGTAGGCCACGACCAGCGCCGACACGATGCCCGCCATGTACAGCCCGAACAGCACCAGCCCCTGCAGATTGAACAGCCCCCACACCTGCCGCACCGGAATGAACGCACCGATCAGCAGCGCATACACGGGCAGCCGCGCCGAGCACGTCATCAGCGGTGCCACGAGAATCGTCACCAGCCGGTCGCGCGGGTCCTGAATCGTGCGCGTGGCCATCACGCCGGGAATCGCGCACGCAAAACTCGACAGCAACGGAATGAACGAGCGCCCCGACAACCCCGCGCCCGCCATCAACCGGTCGAGCAGGAAGGCCGCACGCGGCAGATAGCCCGATTCTTCCAGCGACAGGATGAAGAGGAACAGGATCAGGATCTGCGGCAGGAACACCAGCACGCTGCCCGTGCCCGCGATGATGCCGTTCACCAGCAGGCTCTTCAGCATGCCGTCTGGCATGACGTTGCCGACCCACACGCCCACGGCTTCCACGGCACCCTGGATGCCCTCCATGAGCGGTTGCGCCCACGAGAACACCGCCTGGAACATGAAGAACATCAGCACGGCCAGCAGCATCAGGCCCAGTACCGGATGCAGCACGATACGGTCGAGCCGGTCGTCCAGCTCGGCGGTGCTGCGCGGCATGGTCACAGCGGTATCCAGCAGGCGCTTCACTTCAACGTGCGGATCCGCATCAGCCGGCAGCCCGACCGGGACGGCCGGCAGTTGTTCGTGATCGATATGGGCGACGAGGTCGGCGGCGCCATTGCGTTTGATGGCCACGGTCTGCACCACGGGCACACCCAGGGCGGCTTCCAGCTTGGCGCGGTCGATGCGGATACCGCGCCGCTCGGCCGCATCCACCATGTTCAGCGCCAGCACCATCGGCAAGCCCAGGCGTTGCAGTTCCAGCACGAAACGCAGGTGCAGCCGCAGGTTGGTGGCGTCGACCACGCAGATGAGCAGGTCGGGACGCGACTCGCCGCGGAACGTGCCGAGGCAGATATCGCGCGTGATGGCTTCGTCCGGGCTCGTGGCGACCAAGCTATAGGCGCCGGGCAAATCGAGAATCTGCACATGCCGGCCCGACGGCGCGGTGAAGCGGCCTTCCTTGCGCTCGACCGTCACGCCCGCATAGTTGGCGACCTTCTGGCGGCTGCCCGTTAGCAGGTTGAACAGCGCGGTCTTCCCGCAGTTGGGGTTGCCGACCAAGGCAACGCGCAATGCGGGGGTGGAAGCGGAGGAAGAAGAAGCGTGCATCTGCATGAAGCCGGGTAAGCGGAGCCGGAAAGCGGCTGCAATAGAAGGCGGCCTATGCCGCCTCGCGCACCTTGACGGGCGGGGCCGTTTCGGGCGTAGCGATGGCAGCGGGTTGCGTGGCCGATTCGGCGTGCACGCACACGCGGGCAGCCTCCTGGCGCCGCAGTGCGAAGCGGGTAAAGCCCACCTGCACGACCAGCGGATCACCGCCGAACGGGCCGACGGCCACCACGCGCACCTCTTCGCCCGTCACGAACCCGAGTTCGCGCAGGCGTTGGCTGATGGGATCGGCGGGTTCACGGTCTTCAACGTGATCCACCACCGCCGTCGCCCGGCGGGAAAGCTCGGAAAGCCGCATCGTGTGTGGTCGTTTACGTAACGTGGTAAAGCAAGGAGTCTAAATGCGAATCGTTTTCATTATAACGCAACATCCCGTGAGACGGGCTGCGGCACCCGGTCGCCAGAATGGATATTTCGGAGGACGGGTTGTTACGGAGCCCGGCGTTGTGCAGAAAGCACTCGCGAAAGGCGTGGGGGCCAAAAACCGCTGCCCGTGCAGGGTTTCTTCTAAATTACCCTATCCTGGGTATTGGCCTGAATGGGGACCATTGCCTATGCTTCAACTGCGCTGAACTTCCCCGTTCAAAGCGTATTCTTGAGGCCACCGGGTACCGCTACCCGGTGGCTTTTTCTATTGGCGCCTGCCGCGTGCAGGCGACAGTTCGCCGAACGGTGCCGACGCGGTGAGCAGGGCTTGCATCGCCGTCGATCAGGGCATTGGCAGCGGTGGTTCGGGCACCCCATCGCCCACATTGCTACCACCCCTCGTGCCGCCTGCCGCGCCGATTTGCGGCCGGGTCGGCTACAGGCTATCCACAAGTTGCGTGCGATAGGAATTGCAAGCAAAATGCTTGCGCACTGCGTCAGCCATCATCCGGCACGATGCCGCAACTGCATCGTGCGTCGAGGGGATGGTCCTTGAGCCGCGCATCGTGCAACCGCAGAGTGCATCCGCTCTCCACATAAGGCTCTACCGGTCATTCAAGTGCCGAAGCACGCTTTCTTTCCCACCACGCTGCGCGGCCGCTTGCTTGCCCTGGCCGCGGTGGCCGCCTTGCCGGCCATTGTTGTCGCGATTGCCGGTGTGGCGCTTTACCGTGACCGGCTCAATGATCACCTTGCCCAGCAACTGACCCACGAAACCGAGACTGCCGCTGCGCGCGTCGGCATGGTGCTGTCCAACGCCAATACGCTGCTCTCGGTGCTCATCGCCGACGATTCGGCGCTGCGCATGGAGCAGCAAGAGTGCAGCAGTTTCGTCAACCGCGTCTTTCGTAACCAGAGCGAACTCGCGAACCTCGGCATCATCGACGCGCATCGCAAGCTGGTATGTACGCCCGATACGGCGAAGCTTGCCATCGATCTGTCGGACCGACCGTACATCAACGAGATCATGGCAACGGGCCGACCGTCCCTGTCGACATTTGTGATCGGACGCGTCTCCGGCCAGGCAGTGCTGATTTCGGCGCGGCCGATGGCAGGCAACGACGGCACCATCCGGGGCGTGGCGTACGCGGCCGTGCGGCAGAGCGCGTTGATTGCGGCGGCCGTCGACGGCATGTCGGAGGCGCCGGTCTATCTCGTGGATGCGGCGGGCAACGTGTTGTCGACCCACGGTGCTCTGGAGGCCGCCCAGGTGCCGGCCATTGTGCGCGGGCCGCTGGTGGCCGCCGCGGCCCAGCAGCCAGGCGAACCGGTGTTCGTGGACGACACCGACGGCGTTCGCCGCGCCTACGCCGCCATGGTGGTGCCGCACGCGGCCGGCGGGCATTTGCGCATCGTGCGGGGCGTGGACGCTACCGACATCGTTCGCCAGCAGCGCTACATGACGCTGGCCGGCGGAGGTGCCATCCTGCTGATGGTGGTGATGCTGCTCGCCCTGATCCAGATGGCGCTGCGGCGGATGGTCATGCCGCGCATCGATGCGCTCGTCGACGCGGCGCGTCACTACGCAACGGGTGATTTTTCTGCACGCGTAGTCGAGCATGGCGCCTCGCGGGACGAACTCTCGCTGCTTGAGCGCACCTTCAACGAAATGCGTGCCGCCATCCTGCGCCACGATGCCACCGTTCACCGCCTGACCGAACGCTTCCAGCGGGTGGCACGCGCCACCAACGACTGGATCTTCGACTGGGATATTGCGACCGGCGAGTCCTGGGCCAACGCCAGCCTGCATCGGCTGCTTGGCAGCGACGCGCTGCTCGGTCCGGGGGACGACGACGGCGCGGGTGGGGGCACCTCGCGCACGCTGACCTTCCAACAGTTCGTACACCCGGACGACGTCGATGCCTTCGCCCGCGAGCTGCGCGCCGTCCTGAATTCGAACCGCGACAGCTGGCAGCACGTCTGCCGGGTGATCGATGCCAACCGTGCCACGCGCACGGTGGAAATTCGCGCCAGCCTTTATCGTGATCAGGACGGCCGCGCTGTGCGCATGGTCGGCGGGGTGACCGACATTTCGCAGCGCTCGGCAATCGAGCAGGAACTGCGCAGCAGCGAAGCGAACCTGCGTGTGGCGGAACAGATTGCGCTTCTGGGCAGTTGGCGCTGGGATGTGCTGCGCGACTCGACTACATGGTCGTCGGGCATGTACGTGTTGACGGGCGTGCCGCCGGGCGCGCCGCCGGCCTTCGCCCAGCAAGCGCAGTTCTTTACCGCCGACAGCTATAACCGTCTGCGCGACGCCGCGAGCCGCGCCGTGACCGAAGGGGAACCGTACTCGCTGGAGCTGGAGATGATCCGCCGCGACGGTGAACACCGGTGGGTGCTCTCGCGCGGCAACATCGAGCGCAACGAGCGCGATGAGGTGATTGCGCTGTTCGGCACCATGCAGGACATCACCGAGCGGCGTGAATCCGACGAGCAACTGCGTCTGCTGCGCCGCGTTGTCGAATCGGTGCCGTCGGGTATTACCGTGGCCGACGCGCAGCAGCCCGACTTGCCGATCGTGTATGTGAACCCCGGCTTCGAGCGCATGACGGGTTATCGCGCAGAGGAAGTGCTGGGCCGCAACGCGCGCTTCCTGCATTCGTCCGAGCCTGGGCAGCCGGCGCTGAACGAAGTGCGGACAGCGTTGCGCGACGAGAGCGAGATTCGCGTGCTGCTGCGCAATTTCCGCAAGGACGGCCACGCGTTCCTGAACAACTTCCTGCTCTCGCCCGTGCGCGATGCCAAGGGTGCCGTTACGCATTACGTCGGCATTCAAGACGACGTGACCGAGCAGGAGATGACGCGCACGCGCCTGGCCCAGCACGCCACCATCGACCCGCTCACGGGCCTGCCCAACCGCACGCTGCTGGCCGACCGCGTGCAGCAGTCGGTGGAGATGGCCGCACGCCAACGTAGCCGCTTCTATGTGGCGCTCGTCAACATCGATCGTTTCAAGGTCGTCAACGACAGCCTTGGCCACCTGCTGGGCGATGAGGTGCTGCGCCGGGTGGCCGAGCGCCTGCGCGATGCCGCCGACACGGTGGACACCGTGGCGCGCTTTGGCGGCGACGTGTTTGCATTGGTGATCTCGCACGCCGGCTCGCGCGGCGTCGACTTCGGCTTTGATCTGTTTGCCGAGCCGGTGCGCGTGGAAGGGCACGAGGTGTTCGTGACGGCAAGCATCGGCGTGGCCGAATACCCGGCGCACGGCGCCGACGCCGATAGCCTCATCCGCCATGCCGAAATGGCGATGTACTACGCCAAGCAGAACGGCCGCAACCGCCTGGAATTCTTCGCGCCGGAAATGGATATCGGCGTGTCATATCGGCTGAATCTGGAACACCAGATCCGCGCGGCGCTGGAGCAGGGCCAGTTCCGCTTGCTGTACCAGCCGCAGATCGACACCAAGACCGGCCGCGTGTGCGGGCTGGAAGCGCTGATCCGCTGGATTCACCCGACGCGCGGGTTGCTGCCGCCGGCCGCGTTCATTCCGGTGGCCGAAGAGAGCGGGCTGATCGTCGAGATCGGCAACTGGGTCTTGACCGAAGCCGCGCAGCAACGCGCCGAGTGGCACAAGCGCGGCCTGGCTGATGACCTGACGTTGGCTGTGAACGTGTCGCCGCTGCAGTTCAAGCGCGGCACCGTGCTGCCGACGCTGCTAAAGCTACAGCGCCAATACGGCCTCGGGTCGGGCTTCCTTGAACTGGAAGTGACCGAGTCGATGCTGATGGAAGGCACCGAGCGCACCATCGAAGACCTCACGGCCATTCGACAACTGGGCGTGCGCATTGCCATCGACGATTTCGGTACGGGGTATTCGAGCCTGGCGTATCTGAAGCGCTTGCCGATCGACCTCATCAAGATCGACCGCGCGTTCGTCAAGGACATCGACCGCGATTCCAACGATGCCGCCATCTGCACGACGGTCGTGGTGCTCGCCCATAACCTTGGCGTGAAGGTGTGTGCCGAAGGTGTGGAAGACGCTGCGCAGTCCGCCTTCCTGGCCTCGCACCAATGCGACGTGCTGCAGGGCTATTACTTCAGCGAGCCGCTGTTGCCTGAGGCTGTGACGGCATTGCTTGAACGCGATACGCGCTTCACCGTGTAAGGCAGCGCCGCCGCTGCGGCGCTACGCGCGGAACACGGCGATGGCGTGCTTCAGGTCTTCCGACTGGCGGGCCAGCACCGACGTGGCGGCCGCCGCCTCTTCCACCAGCGTGGCGTTCTGCTGCGTGACCCCATCGAGCTGTGAAACCGACGCGTTGATCTGCGCAATGCCGCTGCTCTGCTCGCGCGAGCTGGCCGAGATTTCCGACATGAGCTGCGTGACGGTCTGCACCGATCGCACGATCTGCGTCATGGTGGCGCCCGCCTTGTGGACGAGATCCACGCCGTCGCGCACGGACTGATCGGATGCACGGATGATCTCCTTGCTCTGCGCTGCAGCCTGCGCGCTGCGCTGCGCGAGGCTGCGCACCTCGCCGGCGACGACCGCAAAGCCACGGCCTTCTTCGCCCGCGCGTGCGGCTTCAACTGCGGCGTTGAGCGCAAGGATGTTGGTCTGGAACGCGATGCTTTCGATGGTGGCGATGATCTCGGTCACGCGCTGGCTGTCGGCGCGGATGGCATCCATGGTTTGCACGACGCGCTGCACGACTTGGCCGCCGTCGGCCGCAATGGTGGAGGCCTGCTCCGCAAGGGCGCTGGCGGCACGGGCGTGGTCGGCATTCTGCGCAACCATCGATGTCAGCTCCTCCATGCTGGAGGCGGTTTCTTCCAGCGCGGCGGCCTGCTGCTCGGTACGTGCAGAAAGGTCATGGTTGCCGGCGGAAATCTGCAGCGTGCTGTGCGCAACGTTGGCGGCGCCGTCCTGGATGTCGCGCACCATCGACGAGAGGCTTGCGCGCATGGTGCCCATGGCACGCATGACTTCGCCCAGCTCATCGCTGGAGCGGACTTCGACCACGGTGGTCAGGTCACCGGCGGCCAGTCGCGTGGCAAGCGTGGCCGCTTCTTCCAATGGCCGGATCAGCGTGCGTGCAAGCAGTACGCCTGACATCGTAGCCAGCCCGGCGCAACCCACGCCGGTGAGCCACAGCCAGTCGCGGCTAAAGACGAGCCACGCTGCGCCATGCAGATCGGCGGCTTCCAGCGCG
The DNA here is from genome assembly GCF_038440115.1 of Ralstonia sp. OTU4908. Taxonomy (NCBI): domain Bacteria; kingdom Pseudomonadati; phylum Pseudomonadota; class Betaproteobacteria; order Burkholderiales; family Burkholderiaceae; genus Ralstonia; species Ralstonia sp. OTU4908. Next base: position 24,515 of record NZ_JASATD010000034.1, read on the forward strand.
ATGTGCGCCCATACCGTGCCGATCAGGATGGCCGATGCAATCAGTGTCTGCAGCCCAATCACCTTGAAGCGCAGGCTGTCGATCTGGAACAGATTGACGGCGCGCCGCCATCCCGTGCGCAGAATGCGGCCCGCGCGCACGGTGTACGACGTGTCGCCTTCATTGATGGCGGTATAGGCGCGTTGCGCGCGCGCGATCTGCGCAGGCGTGGCCATCGAGCGCACCGATGTATAGCCGACCACCGCGTTGTTCTGAAACACCGGCGTTACGTTGGCCAGCACCCAGTAGAAGCCGCCGTCCTTGCGTCGGTTCTTGACGAAGCCGCGCCACGCCTTGCCGGCTTGCAGCGTGGCCCACAAATCGGCGAAGGCGGCCTCGGGCATGTCAGGGTGGCGCACGAGGTTGTGCGGCGCGCCCATCAGCTCCTCATGCGAATACCCGCTGACGCGTACGAACGCCGGGTTGGCGAAGACGATGCGACCTTTGAGATCGGTGCGGGAGATGAGGTAGTCCGTCGGGTTGAGGGCGGTTTCGGCTTGGGTGACCGGCAGATTCTTGCGCATGGTGGTGCCGCGCTTCGTGGGCGCGGATGGTCGTAAGGAGGCGTGAGCGTGAAAGGCACACTGTCCTTCTTTGCATCGGCATGCTGCGGGCGGCCTAAAGATCATGTCTGCGCCGCAAGTTGATCTGGATCAAATCCCAAGAGCGGCCCAGATTGGCATGCCCGTTGCTAGATTGCTGGCAATGCGCTGTTCAGGCGCTGCAGACGGAGGAACGAGGTGCACAAGATCTGTGGAGACGTTGAGATCGTCCCGCGTGTGGTTCCCGCTGGCGGGCGGGGCTGGGAGGCGCGTGTCGAGGTGGTCTTCCGCGGTGCGGAAGGGCAATCGTTGTCGGGCTCGCAGCCGGTGCGGCCAGGATGCACGTTCGGCTCGCCGCGCGAAGCGATGGACGCGGCGCTGCTGCACGGGCAGCGCCTGTTGCGCGAGTGGGTGAGGGGCACGACACCCCAGGCAGAAGTCGCAACCTGACGCGACGCGAAGATCAGCGCGCCTCGCTCGCCTTGCGCTCTTCGCGTGATAGGCCGGCCGTCCAGTAGCCCTTGGCGTCGATGGCGTCATGCGGCACGGCCCAGGCGCCTTCGATCAGCGTGCGAACCTGTTTGAGCAACGACGCCTCGCCGGCCAGGAAGACCTGCGGTGTGCCGGCCGGCATGGCTTGCGCGCTCAGCGCGCCGACCATCATGGCGCCGGCGTGTGCCGTGTCGCTTTCCACCCAATGGATGTTGCGGCTGCGCGGGTGCGTGGCCAAGGCGCCTTCAAGCGGCAGCCGGGCGCGGGCGTCGCCGATGGCGATGTAGGTCAGCACCTGCGCGTGCTCGGGCAGCGTTTCCAGAATCGCGAAGATGGCAGGCAACGCGGTTTCGTCGCCAATGAGCAGCGTCCAAGGCGCGGCGGGGTCAGCACGGAAGCCCCGCTTGGGGCCGGCAAATTCGACTTCATCGCCGGGTGCGGCATGCTCCAGCCAGCGTGCGGCAGGGCCATGCTGGGCTGCGGGTGTCTCGTCGTGCACGACAAAATCGATTTCAAGTTCCCCGCGGGCCGCGTGATACCGGCGAATCGTGTAGGCCCGACCGAGCGTTCGGCCGTTGCCCGCGCGTTCGTGCGGAAACATCAGCTTGATCGCTGCGCCGGGCGGCGCCTCGGCCAGATCGGTGAGATCCGTCGCGGCCGCGCCGGTAAAGACCACGCGGCGCATGCGGGGCGACAACGTATGGATGGCGCGCACACGCACGCGGCGTGTGGCGGGTTTGACAGTACTGAGCAGCTGCGACATGAGACCTTGTGTGCGATTGAAGGCAAACATAGATGGCTGCGAAATGGACCGAGGCGAGGGGCCGGGCGACGAAGCGTCACCCGGGGCGGACTGGATGCTGCCGGTTCCGCTTACCGCTCGCCGGTGATTTCCTTGAGGGCGCGTAGCAGGATGTCTGCCACGCGCTGCTGTTCTTCGCGCGAGGCGAAACGTTTTTCCATGAGCGCGAACTTCAGGCGCCAGCGCGCCGTGCGCAGCGGGTCGTGGCCGGTGTCCGTCCATTCGGCGGCGTTGTCGGTTTCGCGGTCGAAGGCCATGGCTTCATTCATGCGCTTGACGCGCTCACCCATGGCGCGCAATTGCGCGAGGATGGCATCGGCGCTGTTCTGGCGCTCGGCCAGCCATGTTTCGCCTTCGGGGGTGATGCCGTAGCGCTTCTTGTTGCCCTCGACAGTGACGGAAGCGAAACCGTGGTCTTCCAGGTATGACAGCGCTGGGTACACCATGCCCGGGCTCGGTGTGTAGAAGCCGAGCGAATGTTCTTCCACCGCCTTGATCAACTCATAGCCATGGCGGGGTGCGCCCTTGAGCAGCGCCAGCAGCACCAGTTGCAGGTCGGCTGAACTGAGCCGGCGGCCGCGCCAGGGGCTGCCGCCTTCGTCGTCACCTTCGCCATAGCCGCCTGGGCCGCCCATGCCGCGCCCGAATCCGTGTCCACCATGACCGTGGCGACCCATCATGAAATGCTTTTCAATCCACATTTTGTGGTGATGTCCGAACCAACCGCGCATTGCATTCTCCTGAAGAGCATCATCAGATATATCGTAAGATACATCGAATGATAATGGCGGCCGTCCAGAAGTCAAGGCATCAATCGCGAAAGCGGAAGAACGGATCGGCCGATCAGGAGGTAGGTTTGTCGCTACCGAGCTTGGCGACGTGTACGAGCCAGCGCCGCACGACCTCTTCCTCTTCGGGCGTGAACCCCTCGAGCAGATCCTGCTCGATGCCGCCCGAGCGTTTTCGGCATGCTGCAAGCAGGGCAGACCCCTCCGGTGTGACGTCGATGTGCTGGATTCGGCCGTGCACGGCGTGGGGCCGGCGGGTGATGGCGCCGCTGCGCTCCAGGTTGGTGACGATCACGCTCACCGTCTGGGGCGTCAGCATGGTCAGCCGGGCAAGGTCGGCATTCGAGATACCCGGGTAGGCGCGGAGCATCGTGAGCACCAGGAATTGCGGCAGCGTGACGCCCACGTCGGCCATGGCGCGCTCCATGCGCAACCGCTGGGCGGCGCTGGCTTGGCGTAGCAGGTAGCCGAGATAGCCTTCCTCGCCGCGCTTGCCTTGGCCGGGCTCTGGAATGGCGGGCGCGTTGGCGGATGTGTCGTGTTCCTGGGTGGCAACAGGGGTGCGCTTGCTCATGATGTAAGAGTTCGAATATTATGTTCGAACACTGATATTAACACTCCTCCCATCCGAACCCTCTCAGGAGCCAGCCATGGAAGATCTTTCCCCGCGCATGGATTACTCGGAATTTGTCGATACTGCCGTCGGCGTGGCGCCGGCGTTGCAGGCGCTTGGCAAGGCGGTGGACGCCTCGGGGCTGGAAAAGCCGCTGACCGAGCTGATCAAGCTGCGCGCCTCGCAAATCAACGGCTGCGCGTTTTGCGTGCAGTTCCACTTGAACCTCGCGCGCAAGCTGCGCGTGGCGCCTGCCAAGCTCGACCTGGTGGCGGTCTGGCGCGATACGCCGGCCGTCTTCACGCCGCGCGAGCGTGCTGCGCTAGGCTGGACCGAAGCGCTGACCACCTTGGCACGCGCCGCCGGGCACGGCGTGGAAGACCACGAATACGATGCCGTGCTCGAACATTTTTCACGGACGGAAGTCACCTTCCTGACGGCCGCCGTCGCCAACATCCAGGCATGGAACCGTATTGCCGTTGCGATGCGTTTCGCGCCGCCGGTGCCGGCTGCTGCAGCGGCAGAGGGTGCATGACCATGGACGCCATCCGCCCCATTGAAGACGAAGCCGCGCTGCGAGCCTGCTTTCCCCTCATGCATCAATTGCGGCCGCACCTTGCCGACGCAGACGAGCTGGCCGCGCGCTGGCGTCGGCAGGTGGCAGACGGCTATCGCCTGATCGCCGTCTGGCGAGAGGGCGCGCCCGTTGCGCTGGCCGGCTATCGGTTGCAGGAAAACCTCGTCTACGGGCCGTTCCTGTATGTCGACGATCTGGTGACCGATGCCAACCTGCGCAGCAGCGGCCTCGGCAACGTATTGATGAGCCACCTCAAGGCCGAAGCCGAGCGCCTGGGCTGTGCGCGGCTCGTGCTCGATACGCCGCTGTCCAATGTGCTTGGCCATCGCTTCTACTATCGCAACGGGCTACTTGCAGGTGCCTTGCGCTTTGGCATGAACACGCAAACGGGGGCTGCGCGATGACAACACTGCTGCACGTGGCCGTGAGCCCGCGCGACGATCGCTCGCACAGCCGGCGTGGCGCAAAGTGGGTGATCGCACAATTGGCGGAGGCCGTCGGTGGCCTGCGCGTCATCGAACGCGATCTGGCGGCCACGCCGTTGCCGCATCCCAGCGCCGGTTTTGTCGAGGCCAGCCTCACGCCCGATGCCGACCGCACCGCAGCGCACCGAGCAGCGCTTGCGCTGTCGGAAACACTGATCGGCGAACTGGAAGCAGCGGATGCCGTGCTGATTTCCACGCCGGTGCACAACTACACGGTGCCTTCGGCGTTGAAGGCGTGGATCGATCTGGTGGTGCGGCCCGAGCGCACGTTTCGCCGCACGCCAAAGGGCAAGGTCGGCACGCTGACCGATCGCTCGGTGCTGGTGGTGTCCGCTTCAGGCGGCAACTTTGACGGCGCCCACGCGCAGACCGATTTCCTGATGCCGTATCTGCGTTATGTGTTTGCCACGGTGGGCATCCATCAGGTGGAAGGCATCCGCTTGCAGAACACCGCGCGCGGTGCTGATTCCTCCATGCAGGCCTTCGAAAGTTTCCGGCAGGAACTGGCTGCGCGGATGTTGCTCATGCCGCTGGTGGCCTGATTGCGTCAGGCCCGACCATGGCGTTGTGCGTGTCAGTGGACGGCCCCGCCGCTGACCTTCAGGTCCGCGCCCGTGGCCAGCGCTGTACGCACTGCCAGACGTATTCCTTCGATCTGCGTATCGATCGACAGGCTCGGCCGGCCCGCATGCCGCGCTGCCAGTTCGGGCGTGGTCGGCACGTGGATGAAGCCGCCGCGCACCTGCGGCGCGCGCATGGCAATGTGGTGCATCAAACCGTAGAACAGGTGGTTGCAGTTGTAGGTGCCTGCACTCTGCGACACGCCCGCGGGAACGCCGGCCTCGCGCAGCGCATGCACGATGGCTTTGATCGGCAGGGTGGAGAAGTACGCCGCTGGCCCATCGGCCACCACTGGCGTATCAACCGGCTGGTTGCCCGCGTTGTCGGGAATGCGTGCGTCGATCACGTTGATGGCTACGCGCTCCACCGAAATCTCCGTCCGGCCCGTGGCCAGCCCCAGCGCGAACACCAGGGCGGGTGATGTTGCCTCGATGGCGTCCACCAATCTTTCGTTGGCAAGGCCAAACACGCACGGCAGCTGCCGCGCCACGATGACCGCGCCGTCCACCTGCGTGCCGTCGAGTGCCTGCGCGATGTCCCACGAAGGGTTGGTGGGGTCGGATTCAAACGGCTCGATGCCGGTGACGAGAACGGTAGTCATGCGCGCGCTCCTGTTGGATATGCGTAGTGATGCAACTATTTGCCGATCAAAAAGGCGGCCATGGCCGCCCCCGTTTGTCTTACGTGTTCAGTGCACTCCGAACGTCGCGGATGGCCTGCACCGTATCGTCGAACGCGCTTGCGCCGACGTGCTCGCGCAAGCGCCGTGCCACCTTGGCGCTGGCCGCCTGCAGCGCGGCTTCCACTGCTCGGGCCGCTTCCGTGGGGAACAGGTTCCACTCGCGGCCATCCTCTGCGGACGGCTGGCGCTCCACCAGCCCCTTGGCGACCAAGCCATCGACAAGACGCGTGGCCGTGGGCCGCGCAATGCCCAGCACCTCGGCCAGTTCGCGGTTGAGCACGCCGGGTCGTTTGAGCACCACGCGCAGCACGAACCCTTGCGGCGGCGTCAGGCTGAACGGCGCATACGCGACCGTCCATTCGCGCTCGACCGAGCGCGCCAGAGCGGTGGTGTTGAAGTACAGGCAGTGATCAAACATGTACCGTAGTCTAGCGACGGATCATTAGGGATACAACGAATTTATTCATCCATCGATCTACTGGGGGGGGCGGCTCAGCGTGCAGCTCAGGGCGGCGCATCCGCCATCTGCGTCAGCTGCTTCAGTGCCTGGACGAAGTACGCGCGATCGTGCGGTGCCAGGTCTTGCGTGGTTTGCGAGAGGCGCTCCATCGTCGTGCGCAGGGTGGCGTGATCGCGGTCTGCGTGGGCAAACCACGCCAGCTCCAGCAGCAAGCCGCTCACTTGGACGTGGCCGTAGCGATGACGGCCACTGTCGTGCTCGCGCAGACGCAGCGCCGCCACGTCGGCCCAGCGCTGGGGCCAGTAGCGCGCGTCAAAGGCTTCGGCAAACGGTCCGGCCTGCGTGCGCAGGTCGGTCAACGTCAGCGCAGCGCGGCGTGTGTCGGCGCGTGCAATGCGCATGAGCGCGATGGCGTTCCACGCCGATTACAGCGGTCCGCCGTTGCGCAGCGCCTGCCATTCGCTCATGGCCAGCCAGCGGACGGCATCGACCGTGCCGTCGGCATGCACCGCGTTGCCAAGCACGTCGCGCAGCAGCCAGCACGTCATGCCGAGGTTGGCGGCAACTTGCTGCACGGCGTCGGAGGCCTGGCTTTCCAGCGCGGCCGCCAGCGCGGTTTCGAACTGCGCGACGATGTGCTGTGCGGCGTGTGCGCGTGCCTCCAATGCAATGCCGTCGGCATCCGCGTAGAGCAGGCGGGCGCGATCGATGAGGGCGCTCAAGTTGTTCCACTCAAAACGGATCTGCGGGTGATAGCGCAGCAGGCTGCGGCCGGGCTCGGCGTCGGCCAGGCGCGCGAGCAGGCCGGCGGCAAGGTCGAGGTCGCGTCGGTCATACGCACACCATGCGGTGACGATGCGCTCCATGGCGGCGAGGTAGTCGTTGCCCAGCACATGGCGCTGCCGACGGTGCGCGCGCAGTTGCGAGAGCAAGGCGCTGGCGCGTGTCGAGTCGCCCAGCCGGCGCGCGGCCATTGCCTCGCCCAGGGTGACGAGGGCGCGCTGGAAGTCGTTGTCGGCGGCGTCGCCGGCGTGGCGCAAGGCGAGCAGGGCGCCGCCGCGCTCGGTGTCGGACGTGCTCGTGCCGGTGCTCAGTGCATGCAGCAGGCGGCCTTCGCGCATGGCGTGGCGCGCCGTGAGAAAGGCGTGCCAGAAAGCCGGATTTGGTGTGCCGGGTGCGGGCCCGGACAGTGCGCTGGCGTTGGGTTCAGCGCCGATATCTGGGCTGCCCTCCGGCGCCGCGATACCGAGGAAGGCGCGCACATCGGTGTCATCGGCAATCCGTCCTTCCACCAGACAGACCACGCGCGCCGCGTCTTCGGGCGTAAGCCAGAACGGGCCCTGGCTGCGCTTGTCTGCGTTGAGAAAGCGCGGCTCGCGATCGCGCTGTTCGCCCCAGCCGGCTTGCACGCCCCAGTTCTGCCAGTCGCGAAAGGCGCGGCTGATCATCATGCGCTGCGTGCTGGCGTCCGACACAGCGCCGCGCAGGTCGGCCAGGCGCACCAGCGGTTGCTCCGGCGACAGACGATGCGCGTAGGCCAGGCGCACGAGCAGCCACAGGCTCTGGAACGGGGCGCGTCGGCCGTCGACGGTTTGCGGCGTAGTCAGTTCCACATGAAGTGGCGGCAGCGTGGGCGGTGTCATACGGGCAGCGTGGGCAAGGCGAAAGCGTGGCCGCCATTGTGCGCCACGCCGCCTGTTACAGGCGTTACGCGCGTGACGTGAGGCAAGGCGGGGGCGCTGGCCGCAGCGCACGTCGGCCCCTACGATGCGCAGCGCTGGCGGCTGCCGAAGCCTGCCGGCATTCGCCCACAACCTCAAAGGAGTTGTCTCATGCTGTCTCGCTACTCGAAGACCCTCGCGTTTGCCGTGGTGGCCTGCACGCTCGCAATAAGCACCGCCACCGCTCATGCCGAGCTGGTCGTGCGCAATGACCTCAAGCGCGTGTTCGACGACGCCGGCGTCTCCGGCACCTTCGTGCTGATGGACATCACCGCCGACCGTACCTATGTCGTCGATCCGGCGCGTGCCGCGCGGAGCATCCATCCGGCTTCGACGTTCAAGATTCCGAACAGCCTGATCGCCTTCGACACCGGGGCCGTGCGCGACGATCAGGAAGTGCTGCCCTACGGCGGCAAGCCGCAGCCTTACGAGCAGTGGGAGCACGACATGGCGTTACCCGAGGCGATTCGCCTGTCGGCCGTGCCGATCTATCAGGAAGTCGCGCGCCGCGTTGGCTTCGAGCGCATGCAGGCTTATGTCGATGCGTTCGACTACGGCAATCGCCAGCTCGGCAGCGCGATCGACCAGTTCTGGCTGCGTGGCCCGCTGGAGATTTCCGCTTTCGAAGAAGCACGCTTCACCAGCCGCATGGCGCTCAAGCAGTTGCCGGTGAAGCCGCGCACGTGGGACATGGTCCAGCGCATGCTGTTGATCGAGCAGCAGGGCGATGCCGCGCTATATGCCAAGACCGGCGTCGCCACCGAATACCAGCCGGAGATCGGTTGGTGGGCCGGCTGGGTGGAGCGTGCGGGGCATGTCTATGCATTCGCGCTGAACATCGACATGCCGCGCGAGGGCGATATGGCCAAGCGCATTCCGCTGGGCAAGCAGTTGATGCGGGCGCTCGAGGTGTGGCCGGCACCGTGAGACGCGCGCCTGTAGGTTGCTCTATCTGACCCGCAATTAGGGATGCCCGCAATCCACAGTGAGATGGATCCGGAGGACGATGAAAATCGTAAAAAACTATTGCGGCGGTTCGTCGGAAGGCGGACAAACGCGAAACATCGCCCGAGGGACGGGCATCCGGGGGTCTTATGTTCAGGGTCTACAAGGCAATGGCCGTCGCCATCACGGCGGGCATCGGAGCGAGTGGCGCGCTTGCGGGCGGCAGCCAGGACGGCGTGATTTATTTCACAGGGGCAATCGTCGAGGCCGGGTTCCGTGTGCAGCCAGCGCTGCCGGCGGCGGGCGCTGGCCTGCAGGCGCGTTCATCTGCGTCGGGCGATCAGGTGGTGCTCGATTTTCGCTCGACAGCGGTGCGGGCCGTGCCGGTCGATGTGTCGGTGGAGGCGCGCGCGGCATCATCGCTCAGGCCCCTGCGGGTCGGGGATGCACGCAGCAAGGCGGACGTCCTGACCAAATACAGCGGTTTCAAGGCCAGCCTGCTGACGGCAAACAACGGCACGCTGACCTTGTCGCGCGCGCCGGGGGTGGAACCAGCGCTCGCGGTGGTGACGCTGTCCTACCAGTAATGAAAAAGGCGGGCGAATCCCCGCCTTGTTTGTGGACCGCTGCGACGGCGTTTACGACGCCACTGGCCCCACCGGCGATTGGAACGGGTGATATTGATACAGCCACGTTTCCGACAGCGGCTTGCCATCCACACGCAAAAACAGCCGCATGTCGACCGGTTCCTTCCCGTCGACCGTCAGATCGAACTGCGCGCGCCAATGCCCCGGCACGCCGTTCGGCACGGCTTCGGTAAATACATACGAAAACGTGCCGCGCGAGGTGCTCAGCACGGCCTCCGGCTTGGTGCCGAAAGGCAGTTTCTCCAGCGGACCGCCCTTGAACTCGACCATGAATTTGCGCACGCCGCGCGGGCGCGGCTGGCCCGGCTGGCCGCCGTTGCCCATGCGCGTGGCCACGCAGCGCGCCAGTTGTGTCGGGTACGGTTCATCGGCCAGCCAGTGCAGGCGATAGCGTAGACGGTACTGGCTGCCCGCACGCGCCGGTGCCTTCGGCACCCACATGGCGACGATGTTGTCGTGGATCTCGTCGTCGGTCGGGATCTCGATGAGCTGCACGGCGCCTTCGCCCCAACCCTCCAGCGGCTCGACCCACAGGCTTGGCCGGCGCTCGTAGTGCACGCCGTCCTGGTAGTTGTTGAAATCGCGATCGCGCTGCAGCAGGCCGAAGCCGCGCGGGTTGTTGTCGCCAAAGGCAGACGCCATCGTGCGCGGCGGATCGTTCAGCGGGCGCCAGATGCGCTCGCCATTGCCGGTCCAGAGGGCGAGGCCGTCGGAGTCGTGCACCTCGGGGCGCCAGTCAGTGGCGGTGCCCTTGGCGGTTTCCGAAAACCAGTACATCGACGTGGCGGGCGCGATGCCGAAACGGTCGACGTCCTTGCGCAGGAAGATGGCCGTGTCGACGTCCATCACCACGCCCTTCGTGCGGTGCATGACAAAGCGATATGCACCCGTGATGCTCGGGCCGTCGAGCAGCGTGTAGATCGTCACGGAATCGGCGCGGTTGTCTGCCGGCGTGTCGAACCACACGTGCGTGAAATTGGGAAACTCTTCCGGCTTGCCGGCCTGCGCCACGTCCAGCGCAATGCCTCGTGCGGAAAGCCCGTACTGATACAGCTCGCCGATGGCGCGGAAGTACGACGCGCCCAGGAAGGCGACCCAATCGTTCTTCTTCCAGTCGAGTTTCTTCTGGTCACCCAGGCGGCTTTCCTGGAAGCGGAAACCGGCAAAGCCGCTGCCGCGCGGCAGTTTGCGCGCCGGGCTGTCGGCGGGCATGTCGAAGTACGATTCGTCGTAAACGATTTCGCGGGCGGCGCCTTTCTCCACCACGTGCATGCGCACCGGGGCGCGGAAGAACGTGCCGAGGTGGAAGAACGTCACCGGAAACTGGCCGGGGCCGTCCGCAAAGAGTGCGTGGGCGGTGTCGAATTTGATCTTGCCGTGTGCCTCGTAGTCGATCTTGGACAGGATGTCGGCCGGCGCCGTGGCAGGCGGCGTGTACGGCTTGCCGGCCATCGTGCGGGCGCGCTCGATCAGCGCATCGAAAGAAAACGGCGCGGCATCGCCCAGCTTGACGCGATCGGCGGCCAGCGCTTCGGGCGTGATGCCGAGCGCCGCCAGCGTGGCGGTGACGGATGCGGAGGCAAGAAGGGTTCGACGTGTGACCATAGGTGCCTGTGATGTAGCTGGTGAATAAGAATGGTCCGACATGGTAACGCGCGCCGGGGTTCCGACGCGGGCTGAGGGGTCGTCCGGACGGCCGATCCGTTACCGGTCAAGCGGCCAAATCGACCGTTCGTCGCAACAGGTTTGCGCCTTGAAGTGCCGGTTGCGATACTTGGCGGCATCGCCCTGGGGACTCGGATGACGCAACGCTTTCGCAGCATCGGCATCGCTTTCGCATTGGCCTGCGCGTTTTGCAGCGCGCAGGCGGCACCTTGCGACGCGCCTGCCCCGTTGAACGACGGCTGGCAAATCGAGGCGGAACCGGCCGCGGCAGTTTTCGACGCCCGCAAGCTCTGTGCCGTCCTGCACAAGGTTGTCGGCGCCGATATCAATGTCCACAGCCTGCTCGTGGTGCGGCATGGACGCCTGGTCGCGGAGGTCTATCGTGCAGGCAAGGACGAGCGGGTGAAGGACCTGTTCCGCACCACGCGCACGTTCGATGCCAGCACGCTTCACGACATCCGCTCCATCAGCAAATCGGTGACGAGCCTGCTGTGGGGCATTGCGCAGGGGCAGGGCAAGACGCCGCCGCTCGACACGCCGGTGCTGTCGCTGTTTCCGGCGCTGGCGGAGTTGAATCGCGACGGCCGCGAGGCGATCACGCTGTCCCAGATGCTGTCGATGTCGAGCGGCCTGGCCTGGAACGAATGGCGTGCGACGAGCCTGTTCAATAACGACGAGTTCGGATTGTTCTGGCACACGTCTCAGGCGCACTACGTGTTCGACCGGCCGATGGCGGCTGCGGCTGGCACGCAGTTCAATTACAACGGCGGCAACACGGCGGTGCTGGCGCTGCTGCTGGTGGAGCGCGTGGGCATGTCTGTGCCCGAGTACGCGCGCCAGCAACTGTTCGAACCGCTGGGCATCACCGACTGGGAATGGGTGGACGACTATCGTGGCCGCCCGCTGGCGTTTGCCGGCGTACGCCTGCGCCCCCGAGACCTCGCGCGCATCGGCCAGCTCGTGTTGCAGCACGGCCAATGGAACGGTCGGCAACTCGTGCCCGCCGAGTGGATTGCCGAATCAACGCGCCCACACATCGACACCGGCATGGGCTTGCAGTACGGCTATCAATGGTGGCTCGGCAAGGTGGCGGCTGGCAGCGCGGAATACGCGTGAATCGGCGGCATCGGCAACGGTGGCCAGCGACTGTGGATCGTGCCCGGGCTAGACATGGTGGTCGTCACCACGGCGGGCGACTACAACCACCGCGCCAGCTGGAAGCAGGCCGAAAGCCTGCTCGACCAAGTGATGACGACCGTGCAGCCGTCGCGCCGGTAACGTCTGCGCGGCTGAACGGGCTTACAGGAACCGGTCGAGGATCTTGCGGCTGTGCTTGTCGAGCGCAAGCAGATCGCGGATCAGGTAGTGGATACCGTGGCTGTCGGAAATGAGCAGCGTGGTGCCGGTCAGGCGGCGGATATCTTCTTCGCCGCGCAGCACGAGGTCGGTCTGGCCGCGGTCGGTCTGCACCGTCCACGTGCTGGGCGTGGCGTAGGTCGATACGCCGACGATCGTGCGGATCTCGGGCATGAATTCACGCGCGCCGAGTTCGGCTTCGATCAGCGCGCGCATTGGCGTGGGCAGCGCGTCGGGTTGCGTGATCCATGCCAGCTCGCGGCCGTCCGTGCTCATCAGGCTCAAGCCCTCGCCCGCGGCGGAGATCGGGAACGCGCGCACGGGCACCACGCCTTCATGCACGGTGCCGTCGGCCAGGGTCATCACAAGTTTGCCGAAGCCGTTGCGGCTCAGGGCGAAATCGGGCGTTTGCATCGCAGTCATTTCAGAGTGGGGATCACTGCGCGTAAGCCGGCGCCGCGGCGTCCACGCGCTCGCCGTCGCTGGTCAGATCGGTTTCGGCATCGACATTGCGGGCCTGCGCCTGATAGAGCTTGTAGTACGCCCCTTCGCGCGCGAGCAGCTCATCGTGATTGCCGACTTCGACGATCTGGCCGCGATCCATGACGACCAGGCGATCGGCCTTGCGCAGCGTCGACAAACGGTGCGCGATGGCAATGGTCGTGCGGCCCTGCACGAGGTTGTCGAGCGCCTTCTGGATTTCCTTCTCGGTGGTGGTGTCCACGGAAGACGTGGCCTCGTCCATGATCAGGATGCGCGGGTTGATGAGCAGGGCCCGCGCAATCGAAATACGCTGGCGTTCGCCGCCCGACAGCGCCTGGCCGCGTTCACCCACCAGCGAGTCGTAGCCGTGCGGCAGGCGCAGGATGAACTCGTGGGCGTGGGCGGCACGCGCGGCGGCAACGATCTCCTCGCGCGTGGCGTCGGGTTTACCGTAGGCAATGTTGTCGGCGATCGTGCCGAAGAACAGGAACGGCTCCTGGAGCACCAGGCCGATGTTACGTCGGAATTCCGACACGGGCAGCAAGCGGATATCGGTGCCATCCAGGCGGATCGCGCCTTCGGACACGTCGTAGAAGCGGCAGATCAGGTTCACGAGCGTGCTCTTGCCCGAGCCGCTGTGCCCCACCAGCCCGATCATCTCTCCCGGCCGGATCGACAGGTTCAGCCCGCGGATCACCGCGCGGTTGCCATAACGGAAGCCCAGGTCGCGCAGCTCAATCGCACCGTTCACCTTGTCGATGTGCACGGGCTTGGCCGGCTCCGGCACGCTCGACACGTGGTCGAGGATGTCGAAGATGCGCTTGGCGCCGGCCGCCGCCTTCTGCGTGACGGACACGATGCGGCTCATGGAATCCAGGCGCGTGTAGAAGCGGCTGATATAGGTCAGGAACGCCACCAGCACACCGACGGTAATGGCGTCGTGGCTCACCCGCCAGATGCCGAAGATCCACACCACCAGCAGCCCGACTTCGGTCAGCAGCGTGACGGTCGGGGTAAACACCGACCACACCGCATTGACGCGATCGTTGATCGCCAGGTTGTGCTTGTTGGCCTCGGCAAAGCGCGTCACCTCGCGCTTTTCCTGGGCAAAGGCCTTGACCACGCGGATGCCCGGGATCGTATCGGCCAGCACGTTGGTGATTTCCGACCAGATCCGGTCGATCTTCTCGAAGCCGTGGCGCAGGCGGTCGCGCACCAAGTGGATCATCCACGCGATAAAGGGCAGCGGCACGAGGGTCACCAGTGCCAGCCATGGGTCGATCGAGACCAGGATGACGGCCGTCATCGCGATCATCAGCACGTCGGTGGCGAAATCGAGCAGGTGCAACGACAGGAACACGCTGATGCGGTCGCTTTCCGAGCCGATGCGCGCCATCAAGTCGCCCGTGCGCTTGCCGCCGAAGTACTCGAGCGACAGCTTGAGCAGGTGCTCGTAGGTGGTCGTGCGCAGGTCGGCGCTGATGCGCTCGGACACGCGCGCCAGCAGATAGGTGCGCGCCCAGCCCAGCACCCACGCCACCAGCGCGGCGCCAAACAGGCCCGACAGATAGAGCGTCACCAGCCGGTAATCGACGGGTTGCCCGTTCTGGTAGGGGATCAGCACCTTGTCCATCAAGGGCATCGTCAGGTACGGCGGCACCAGGGTGGCGGCCGTGCCGATCAGCAGCAAGGCGAAACCGGCCAGCAATTCCCACCGATACGGCCGGGCGAAGCGCCACAGGCGCAGCAGCGCCCAGGTCGAGGGCGGCTGCTCCAGTTCACGGCTGCATTGCGGGCAGTTGTCTTCGCCGGGCGGGAGGGGCGCCTTGCAGGTCGGGCAGGTGTCCGCGTCGGGCTGCGCGGCTTGGGCGCCGGTGGCGAGGGCAGTGCGCTGGGCATCGAAGGCATCGGCCAGCCGCAGCGCGTCGGTATTGTGGCCCAGCGTGTAGCGCCAGCTTGCCAGCCGGCGCTGGCCGTCGGACAACTCCAGCGTGCCGACGCCGGCGTGGTCGCTGTGCGCCAGCGTCATGCCAGGAGCGATGTCCCAGCTTTGCAAATCCTTTTCGCCGGGGGCTTGGCCTATCAGGCGACGGTTCGTAACAACCAGCCACCCGTGGGTAAAATGCAGTCTTGCGTCCAAATCCAGCTGCAGCCCGGCCTGGACGGTTTCTTCTGGAGCGAGGCTCGAGCCCAGCACGACACTCCAGGGTTCCTGAGCGCGGGCGACGGTGGGGGCGGACGATGGGGAGGACTGGGTCATCAGTGGCGCAAAGAATTCAAAAAGCGCGTCCAAATGGCCAAAAAACAGCCCAAAACGGGAAAAGGACGAACATAAATCGAGGCAAGAGTGCGGCGTCGCAATTGTTGCGGCCTGCAAAATTTGCTCGCAAGTATACATAGCCACGCCAGCACGGCATTTGGTGCGCTGCACAACGCACTCCGGGCTCAAGACGTCAACGCCGACGCCGTTGTAACGTTATTGAAAGGTAACGGTTCGGTTTCACGGACCAATTCACGGGTACATCGCCCCCTGCTTCCAAGCAAAGTCAATGAAGAAGAAGGACATTGAGATTCTCGATGTCATGTCCCTGCGCGGCCCGAATATGTGGACATATCGGCCAGTGCTGGAGGCATGGGTCGATATTGGTGAACTGGAGGACTCTCCCTCCAACACGATTCCCGGGTTCTACGAGCGTCTGTCGACATGGCTGCCCACGCTGATCGAGCACCGCTGCAGCCCCGGCGTGCGCGGCGGCTTCCTGATGCGCTTGAAGGAAGGCACCTGGCCCGGCCACATCCTGGAACACGTCACCCTCGAATTGCAGAACCTGGCCGGCATGCCCGGCGGCTTCGGCAAGGCGCGCGAGACACCCGTGCGCGGCGTCTACAAGGTGATCGTCCGCGCCTGGCACGAAGACGTGACCCGCGCTGCCCTGTTCGCCGCCCGTGATCTGGTCATGGCGGCCATCGAAGACCGCCCGTACGACGTGGACGCCACCGTCGAAACGCTGCGCGACCTGGTGGACGAACAGTGCCTGGGCCCCAGCACCGCTTGCATCGTCGATGCCGCCGATGACCGCAATATCCCGTCCATCCGCCTGTCGGACGGCAATCTCGTGCAACTCGGCTACGGCGCTCGCCAGCGCCGCATCTGGACGGCCGAGACGGACCGCACCAGCGCCATTGCCGAATCGATCTCGCGCGACAAGGACCTGACCAAGAGCCTGCTGCAGTCGTGCGGCGTGCCCGTGCCGGAAGGGCGCATGGTCGACAGCGCCGAAGATGCCTGGGAGGCCGCCGAAGACATCGGCGTGCCGGTGGTAGTCAAGCCGTACGACGGCAACCACGGCCGCGGCGTGTTCACGAACCTGATGACGCGCGAAGAGGTGGAAACGGCTTATGCCGTGGCCATCGAGGAAGGCAACGGCGTGATCGTCGAGCGCTTCGTCTCCGGTAACGAACACCGCCTGCTGGTGGTGGGCGGCCGTCTGGCGGCGGCGGCGATGGGCGAGACCGCGTCGGTGGTCGGCGATGGCACCTCGACCATCGAAGAATTGATCGAATCGCAGATCAATTCCGACCCGCGCCGCGGCAGCACTGAAGAACACCCGCTGAACTTTGTGCGCCTGGATTCCGCCGCACGCCTCGAACTCAAGCGCCAGGGCTACGCTGACGGCAGCGCCGTGCCGCCGGCGGGCCGCAGCGTGCTGATCCAGCGCAACGGCAACGTCGCCTTTGACGTGACCGACCGTGTGCATCCGAGCGTGGCCGCGCACGCATCGCTGGCCGCGCGCGTGGTCGGTCTCGACATTGCCGGCGTGGACCTGGTGGCCGACGACATCTCGCGCCCGCTGGACGAGCAGCGTGGCGCCATTGTCGAGGTCAACGCCGGGCCTGGTTTGCTGATGCACATTCGCCCGGCCCAGGGGGAACCGCGCCCTGTCGGCCGCGCGATTGTCGATCACCTGTTTTCCGACAAGGACGGCGCGCAGGACGATGGCCGGATTCCCATCGTCGGCATCACGGGCACCAACGGCAAGACCGTCGTGGCCAAGCTGGTGGCGCAGATGCTGCAACTGTCGGGCAAGCACACGGGGTTGGGCTGCAGCGATGGCCTGTACCTCGATCGCCGCCAGGTGGAATCCGGCGCGCGCACCGACCGCGCCGCGTGGGATGCCTGCCATCGCATCCTAATGAACCGGGCGGTTGAAGCCGCCGTGTTCGAGAGCGACAGCGGCATGATCCTCTCGCAGGGGCTGCCGTATGACCGCTGCCAGGTGGGCGTCGTCACCAACTTCGGCAAGCCCGATCACCTGGGCGATTTCTACGTCGAAGATGAAGACCGGATGTACAGCGTCCTGCGCACGCAGATCGACGTGGTGCTGAAGACTGGCGTGGGCGTGCTCAATGCCGCCGATGCGCGCCTCGTTGAAATGGCCGACCTGTGCGATGGCGAAGTGATCTTCTTCGCCTTGACGGGCGATCTGGAGGCCATCGCCGCGCATCGCGCTGCTGGCAAACGGGCCGTGTTCGTGCGCGACGGCAAGGTGGTGCTCGCCACCGGCCCGACCGAACTGGCGCTGGCCGACGTGTCGGCCATTCCCCTGACCTACGACGGCCGCGTGCCGTTCCAGCTTGAAAACGTGCTGGCGGCTGTGGCTACCGGCTGGGCGCTGGGCATTTCGAACGATCTGATGCGCGCCGGCATCCTGACCTTCGATGTGGGGCAGGTAGATGTGCCGGGCCGCTTCACGCTGTTCCAGCACCATGGCGCCACGATCGTGGTGGATGACGCGCACAACGCGTCGGCGCTGGAAGCCTTGGCCGCTGCGCTGGACAACTTCCCGGCGCAACGCCGCACGCTGGTGTTCGGCGCCGGCCTGCAACGCCGTGATGAAGACCTGGTGGCGCAAGGCACCGTCATCGGACAGACATTCGACCGCGTGCTGCTGTGCGAAGACGCCAGTGTCAAACGCACCGATGCCGAGTTCGATCGCCAAGCACGCGCGCTGCTCAAGCAAGGGTTGCAGGCAGGCGGTCGCGTGGCTGAAGTCGTCGTCGAAGGGGCCAAGCGCCGGGATGTCGTGGACGCGGCGCTCTCGCAGGTCACAGCAGGCGACCTGCTGGTTTTGCAATGCGATGAGTGCGCCATCGAGGGCACCGTCCAGCAGGTACACCAGTGGATGGGCCGCGCCGAATCCCAGAACTGACGATCGGGCCTGAGTCAGAAAGAACGCCCAAAGCACAACGGAAAGCTGATTGCATGGAAGTCTCTCGTATCCGGGCCTTGCGCGGCCCAAATCTCTGGTGCCGCCATACGGCCATCGAGGCCATCGTGGCCTGCTCGGACCAATCCCAACTGCTGGCCGAGCTGCCGGGCTTTGAAGACCGCCTGCGCGCGCGCTTTCCGGCGATTGGCCCGATGCGCCCCGATGACGAAGCCGATGCGCCATCGATTGCGCATGCGCTGGAAGCCGCGGCGCTGGGCCTGCAAGCCGCCGCGGGTTGCCCGGTGACGTTCAGCCACACCGAGCCCACGCTCGAACCGGGCACGTATCAGGTCGTCGTCGAATACACCGAAGAGGAAGTGGGCCGACTGGCATTCGAGCTGGCCGGCCAGCTTTGCCTGGCGGCGCGCGATGACCAGCCGTTCGATCTGGACGATGCACTGCACCGCCTGCGCGAGCTGGACGAAGACGTGCGCCTCGGGCCCAGCACCGGCTCCATCGTCGATGCCGCCGTGGCGCGCGGCATTCCGTATCGCCGCCTCACGCAGGGCTCGATGGTGCAGTTTGGCTGGGGCAGCAAACAGCGCCGCATTCAGGCCGCCGAAACCGACATGACCAGCGCCGTGGCCGAATCCATCGCGCAGGACAAGGACCTCACGAAGGCCCTGCTGCATGCGGCCGGTGTGCCAGTGCCGCTGGGCCGTTCGGTGCGCAGCGCCGAGGAAGCCTGGGAAGCCGCGCAGGAAATCCACGGCCCGGTCGTGGTCAAGCCCCGCGACGGCAACCAGGGCAAGGGCGTGGCCGTGCGCATCCGCACGCGCGAAGAAGTGATGACGGCGTACGAAGCGGCCGCCGACATTTCTTCGGACGTGATCGTCGAGCGCTACATCCCCGGCCACGACTTCCGGTTGCTCGTGGTGGGCAAGCATCTGGTGGCAGCTGCGCGCCGCGACCCGCCGCAGGTCATCGGTGACGGCAAGCACACCGTGCGCGAGCTGGTCGACGAAGTGAATCGCGACCCGCGCCGCGGCGAAGGACATGCCACGTCGCTCACGAAAATCCGCTTCGACGACATTGCACTGGCCACGCTCGCCAAGCAGGGCCTGAGCGCCGACGCCGTGCCGCCCAAGGGCACGCGCGTGGTGTTGCGCAATAACGCGAACCTTTCCACGGGCGGTACCGCCACCGACGTGACCGACGACGTGCACCCCGCCATCGCCGCGCGCGCCGTGGCGGCAGCGCAGATGGTCGGCCTCGACATCTGCGGGGTGGATGCCGTGTGCGAAACGATGCTCAAGCCGTTCGAGGATCAGGCCGGCGGCATCGTGGAAGTCAACGCTGCGCCGGGTTTGCGCATGCATTTGCAGCCGTCATACGGCAAGGGCCGCGCTGTGGGCGAAGCGATCATTTCCACGATGTTTGCCGACGGCGACGACGGCCGCATCCCCCTGGTCGCGGTCTCCGGCACCAATGGCAAGACCACGACCGTGCGCCTGATTACGCACCTGCTGGCGTCCAGCGGTTTGCGCATGGGCATGACCGGCACCGACGGCGTGTACATCCAGGGCCAGCGCATCGACACCGGCGACTGCAGCGGCCCGCGCAGCGCGCGCAACGTGCTGCTGCATCCAGACGTAGACGCTGCTGTCTTCGAAACCGCGCGCGGCGGCCTGCTGCGCGAAGGTCTCGCTTTCGACCGCTGCGATGTGGCCGTGGTGACGAACGTGGGCGAAGGCGACCACCTGGGCCTGAACTACATCAGCACGGTGGAAGACCTGGCCGTGCTCAAGAGCGTGATCGTGCAGAACGTGGCGCCGCGCGGCATGGCGGTGCTCAACGCCGCCGACCCGATGGTCGCGCGCATGGCCGACGGCTGCCCCGGCTCGGTAACCTTCTTCGCGCACGATCCGAGCTTGCCGACCATGGCGCGGCACCGTGCGCAGGGCAAGCGCGTGGTGTTTGTCGATGGCCCCGAGATCGTAGCCGCCGAAGGTGCCAACGAAACGCGCATCGCACTGGCCGACATTCCGCTCACGCGCAACGGCACGATCGGCTTCCAGGTTGAAAACGCGATGTCGTCGATTGCCGCTGCATGGGCGCTTGGCATCGACTGGACGACCATCCGCCGCGGCCTCGCCACCTTTGTGAACGATGCCGCCACCGCGCCGGGGCGCTTCAACCTGTTCGACTACAAGGGCGCCACGCTCATCGCCGACTACGGCCATAACCCGGATGCCATCCAGGCACTGTGTAACGCGGTAGCCACCATGCCGGCGCAGCGGCGCATGGTGGTGATCAGCGGGGCCGGCGACCGCCGCGACGAAGATATCCGCAAGCAGACGCAGATTCTTGGCGGTGTGTTTGACGACGTCGTGCTGTATGAAGACCAATGCCAGCGCGGGCGCGCCGACGGTGAAGTGCTTGCGCTGCTGCGTGAAGGGTTGCAGGGTGCGTCGCGCACGAGCCGTGTTGAGGAAATTCGTGGTGAATTTCTGGCGATCGATACGGCGCTGGGGCGGTTGCAGCCGGGCGACCTTTGCCTGATTTTGATTGATCAGGTGGAGGAGGCGTTGGAGCATATTGCTCGGCGGGTAGCTGAGTAGATTAGAACCCCGGTGAACTTCGCTGGGGTTTTGGTTTTGTTTTT